>JASIJW010000217.1:0-6110 GCA_030050035.1 Acidobacteriaceae bacterium
AGTTCGGCCTGGCGCAGATCGAGCTTCTGCGCAAGCTGCGCGAGCGACTGGGCCGGCAGGCCCTCACGGACAAGTTTGGCTAATGCTGAGGAGCGATGCACTGGAATGCCGAGCACCGACTTGCCTCCGAGGATCTCTGTGACGGTGAATGTGGCCATCCCATCCCTCTTGATTGGATTGTACGCCATTTGGCCATAGAAAAATGGCCAATCTGCAATTGCCTTACCCCTTTATCTGGATTGCCTTCTTCCCGTCAGAAGAAGCTCCTCATGCTCGAAAAATATGATTCTGGAAACACTAAGTGTAAGAAACAAAGAACTTAGCAAATCAAATTGTGCAAGTGTATGAAAGCAAAGGGCGACATTTGCAAGTGTTTGAAAACAGGACCTATACGTCCTTTCTGGCCTGGCTTCTGGGAGATTCGTCTTGCTCTCACCGTAGCAAAATCAAGGTCAATTCCCGGCAATGTTTGCGAAAGATTTTGGCGGGCGCGCATGTGAGCACACAAAGTTTGCTCGGGTGGCTTTCCTCAGAGCGCCGCGACTTCCTGATCCAAATCCCGATACTTGCGCGCAACGGCAAACAGCGCCACGGTGCCGACCATAGGCATGAGCGCCACGAGCGCAAACACCGGCGTATACGAGATGCGATCAACCAGCACGCCGGTCAGCAGCGGGAAGAGCATTCCGCTCAACCCGCCGGCAATACCGGTTAGCCCCGTGGCGCGGCCCACCTGCGCGTCGGGAAACAGATCCGTCACCGCGGCGAACATGTGCGCGGAAAGGAAATTGTCTGCCGCAATGCCGATACTCAGCATAGTCAGCACCGGCCCGATGCCTTTCATGTACGGCACGGCAAAGGCCATCAGGCACACGGCTGCGCTCGCATACATCAGCGTGCGGCGCGTGGTGAGCACAGAAAAACCGCGCCGGATCATTACGCCTGCGGCCCATCCGCCCAGCACCCCACCCACGTCGCCCATCAGGAAGGGAATCCAGCCCACAAAGCCGATCTCCAGCATCGTGAGGTGGCGCGCGTTGTACAGGTAGCTTGGCGTCCAGTACCAGTAAAACTGCATCACCGGCCCGATGAAGAACCGGCACAGCATCACCGCCCAGGAAGACGACTGGCGGAACATCTGCCGGTTGGTTATTGCCGGCGTTGAATGCGCGGCTGCAGCAACGTCAGACGACACCGTTTCGGCTTTGGGCTCGCGCCGGTACAAAAACCACCACAGCGGTATCCACAGGACGCCGGCGATGGTTGGCACCAGAAATCCGATGCGGAATCCGTAGTGTTCGAGCAGATAAACGATCACCGGCGGAGCCAGCGTGGCGCCAATCACGCTGCCGCCGTTGAAGATTCCAATGGCGAGCGTGCGGTCCTTCTTTTCGAAGAGGCGCGTGACCGTCTTTACGCCGCCGGAATACGCGCCGCATTCGCCCGTGCCTTTCCAGAATTGCGAAAGGCCGAGGCTCAAGCCGCCGGTTGCAGCGGCAAGCGACCCGGTGGCCACCGACCACCAGCCCACGGCCAGCGTCAGTCCCAGCCGGCAGCCCAGGCGGTCCATCAGCGCGCCCATGGGGAACTCGCCTGTCATCATGCCGAAGCCAAGCGCCGAGACGATCCGTCCGTAAGCCTCATTCGAGAGGTGAAAAACATTCCGCAGCACCGGCGCCATCACCGAGAGCGCTTGCCGTGCAATGAACATGACGACGGTGAGCAGGAACAACAGGGTCAGGATGAGCCAGGGGCGGTGATCTTCGGACGGTGAGGACGCGGCCAGAGGCGCGGGCGCGGCCTGGCTGCCGGATGAGATCTCGGGGGTTTGTTGCAAACGTCCTCCAGCGGAGAATGCGGCGAATAAACGAGAAAAGATGGCGTCGCCGGCCTTTGCCGGCGTTCTCTGAGCTGTTCCGGCTGCCGATTTGAGCGGATGAGGAATGATACCAAGCCGCTTGCAGGCCGTGTCTCGCGCCAAACGGAGCTTGACCGGCGATTTACACGTTTTCAATAGATTACGGCGAATCGATTGGGGTCGATTGACAGACATTCACTCGTCTCCCTATACTTCGGCGCCAAGTCGAAGTCCGTCATCATTCAGATCGCCAGAATCGGAAGGGGGAAAGCTCCAGAAATGAGCGATGTCCGGACGAGCAGGCCCACAATCGTTTGCAATCAATCGGCGTTCCCTTTGCGGTTGCTGGCCGATGCATCTGTCCAAGAACGCACCACGCTTTGGCCAGCGGGGAAGCCGGCGCGCTTGACAGATCGTGCTCCGCACCATAGAGTTTGTTTACCGGATGAGAATGCCCTCCACTCTCGCACTGTGTCCTTGTTCCTGCGGCGCGGTGTGGGCGTGTACCCGGGTCTGAGCTCCGAACTGGACTCCGGCACCCAGCGACCCACCCGCCACACGGCGCGGTGGGTTTTTCCTTTTACGGCAAATTTTAAAGAGCACCGGTGGCGAAGCGGTTAACGCGCTGGTCTGCAAAACCTGTATTCGCGGGTTCAAATCCCGCCCGGTGCTCCAAAAAACGTGGCTACCCCGACGTTGCTGAAGCAAAGAGACGAAGGATGAGAGAGACGACACGGAGAGATGTTCTCGGAGCAATGGCTGCTTTCGCCGCGGTCGCTTCCGTATCACCTATGACGCGGCGTATACAGGCTGAAACGATGCATACATACCCGGGCGTTCGCTTCGGCGTGCAGTTGAATGCTTTCCCCATCGATCCTAAAAACTTCCAGAGCTTTCTCGATACGCTTGGCACCGTGAAGCAGATCGGCTACCAGGGCTTCGAGTCGAGCTTCCGCAACGTGAGCAGCCAGTTCGACCACCCTGCGCCTGCGCGGCAGCAGATCGAGCAGACGGGCCTGACATTTTTCGGCGTTCATATCTTTTTCCCTAACGAGCAGTACGACCCGCAAACGCATATTGCAGCACCCTCGGTGTACGAGCCGGTGGCCCGCGGCGGCGCTGCGCTTGGCGCGAAGCACCTGATCCTCAGCGGAGCTCCGTGCGCCAGCGAGGCCGAGCTTAAGCGCAAGATCGACGCGCTCAATGCCGCCGGCCGCGTTGCCCGCAGCTCCGGCATCAGCGTGGCGTATCACAACCACTGGTGGGAGTTCGATTCGAAGATAGGCGAAATCGAAGCACTCTACACCGAAACCGACCCGTCTCTCGTTCACTTCGTCCTCGACGCCGGCCACGCCTACCATGGCGGCGCCGACGTTCCGGCCTTCATCCGCGCGCATGCGCACCGCATCGTTGGCTTTCACCTGCGCGACTACAAGAATGGCCGGCTGAGCACGCTGGGCACGGGAAGCTTCCCGCTTGACCAGGTGGCCCGCACCATTGAGCAGATCGGCTGGAAGGGCTGGGTAGAGAACGAGGAGGAGCGTGAGAATCATTCGCAAAACGGCGCAGAAGTCATTCAACCCGCATTCAAAGCCATGGAGGAAGCGTTTCGCGTATGAATCGTCGTAAATTTATTTACACGGGAACGGCAGCGGCTGCAGTGGCCGCGCGGGCAATGGATGCGCGCGCCTACTCGGCCATCGATGGCGCCAATGACCGCGTGGGCCTGGGCGTGATCGGCACCGGCCGCCGCGCGACGGACGTCTGCCACGCCTTTGCGCAGGATCAGCGCGTGGAGTTCCGCGCACTCTCTGACATTTACGACAAGCAGGTCAGCGCATTTCAGGATCGATTCAAGGATCACGCCGCGCAGGCCAAGGTTTCAGTCGAGTACCAGGAACTGCTCGCGAACAAGGACATCGACGCGGTCTACATCGCTACGCCCGATCATCTGCACGTTGAGGTCGCCACGGCCGCGCTCGGCGCCCACAAGAACGTGTATCTCGAAAAACCCACGCTGCACCGCTGGAACGAGCGGCACGCACTCAAGCAGGCAGCCAAATCGAGCAAGGGCATTCTACAGTGCGGCATGCAGCAGCGCAGCGGCGCACATTACGCGCAGGCCAAGCAGGAGTACTTCGAAACCGGCAAGCTTGGCCATGTGGTGTTTGCGCGCTGCGTGTGGCACAACTTTCCCTGGCAGCGCCGCGACATTCCCAACGTGCCCCAGCCGCCGGGCCTGCACTGGGACCTGTTTCTCGGTCCCGCGCCCAAGGTGCCGTTCGAAATGTCGCGCTACAGCTCGTGGCGTTCCTATCACGACTACGGCAACGGTTTGCTCGCCGATATTCTCACCCACTGGGCTGATGTGGCGCAGTGGCTGCAGGGTGATGCCGCGCCGGTCTCGGCGGCTGCCCTCGGCGGCGACTTCCAGCTCAACGGCGATCTGACGAACCCCGACACAGTCAGCTCAATCGTTCGCTACAAGGACTGGAACCTCAACTTCGAGTCAACGGTGCTCTCGGTGCGCGATCATACGTCGGTGTTCTTCGAAGGCACCGAGGGAACTCTCGACATCACGCGCGGCGGTTACGTCTTCACGCCCAATGAGGGCCAGCCGGTCGAGGTCAAGGCTGCAGGCCCGCTGGAACTGGCGCATGCAGGCAATTTCGTCGATGCCATCGTGAAGGGCGCAAAGCTGAATGCGCCTATCGAGGCAGGCATCGAGGCCAGCATCCCGGTGATGATGTGTCTCCAGTCGTACTGGTCGAAGCAGATCAGCACGCGAGAGACGCTTGCCTGAGCTATTTAATTTCACGCACGACCCGCAGCCAGAATCGCGGGAACTAAAAAGAGTAAGCACCAGAAACAGAAGCCTCGAACGCGCCGGCAGAGACGAGAGAAGGTCGGCGCGTCGATTAACCCAGTGACCACAGTGACCACGAACAGCCCGCGGGAGTTTTCCCGATCGGCATACAGAAGGAAAGGACACAATGAACCGAATACTTCGCAAACTACTCTATATCGGCGTTGCGGTGCTGCTCGCTACCAGCGCCGCCCGCGTGTTCGCGCAATCGACAGGCACGATCCGTGGAACGGTGACCGACCCCAGCGGCGCCGCAGTCAATAGCGCCTCGGTTTCCGCCAAGGAGGTTAGCACCGGGATTGTGCGCAAGTCAGCCACCAACGAAAGCGGCATCTTCGTCTTCCCCGATCTGCCGATCGGCACCTACGAGTTGAAGATTGCGGCCTCCGGCTTCGCCACGCAGGACCGGCCCAACCTCGAACTGCTCACCGGCCAGACCATGGACCTGCCCATCCAGCTCTCTGTGGGTACGCAGTGCGCTGAGATTACCGTTACTTCTGAGACGCAGCAGATCCAAACCAGCACTTCGACCGTCGAGCAGTCTGTGAGCGAGCAGCAGATGCGCGACCTACCGCTCAACGGCCGCAATCCGCTGCAATTGACCACGCTTACTGCCGGCACCGTGCTGACCACCACCGGCACCGAGAGCGGCCAGGAAGACAACACCGGCCTTTCGGTCAACGGCCTGCGCCCCACGCAGAACACCTATGTGCTTGACGGCACCATCTACGTCAATCGCTTCTTCGACTCGGTTCCGATGATGCCGAATCCCGATGCGCTGCAGGAGTTCACCATTCAGGCCTCGAACTACAGCGCCGAGCATCCCGGCGCGGGCGCGCTGGTGCAGCTCTCCACGCGCTCAGGAACCGACCAGCTGCACGGCGAAGGGTGGGAATACTTCCGCAACACTGTGCTCAACGCCAATAATTTCTTCCCGGCAAAAAATCCGGCAGGCCAGATAGTTAAACCGCCTTTCAAGGTCAATCAATTCGGCGGCACCGTTGGCGGTCCCGTCTTTAAGAGTAAGAAGGCATTTTTCTTCTTCTCGGCAGAGGACCTGCAGCAGCGTTCGGCGCCCTCAACGATCACCACGGAATATCCCACCACCGCAGAGCTTTCCGGAAACTTCTCGGCGCTTAAGACGATTGGCGTCGCCCTCTACAACCCGGCCACAGGCTGCGGCTTCGGCCAGACCGCAACTCCCACTACCCCGGGTGCAACAACCTATAGCTGCAGCGGCACCATCACCGATGACGTCTCTGCCGCAGACGCAGGCGCAAACGCTATACCCCTCGACGCGCTCTCGGCCGCGGTGAACAAGCAGTATCTGGCTTCTGAGGAAGCGGTCGGCACTCTGGCGAGCAACGGAACGTATCTCAAATTCAC
>JASIJW010000218.1:0-6105 GCA_030050035.1 Acidobacteriaceae bacterium
CGCGAGGTGGTGACCACGCCGATTCGCCGCTTGCCAACATGCGCATTGCCGGCAGTCATATGGTCACGCATGGCTTGCTTTCCCCGGCAAGCGCCAGCAGCGCGGGGCTGGGCGTGAAATCCGGCACCAGTCTGCACAACTGGGAAACCGCAGCAGTAAGGTCGCGTGCATCGACGGCTCCGCGCAGGCCGGCAAGCGCGCTTTGCAAGTCACCGCTGGGAACAAGCGGCGTTTCGATCCGGAGCAAACTGGCGGTTGTAGCCGGCCGAATGCTCTCTGCCGCGGACCAGAATTGTTCAGTCTCTTTGTCACCCGGGCGCAGGCCCGTGAATTCGATGGGAACTACCCGATTGGGGGCGAGCGCATGCACCATGAAGCGGGCGAGGTCGGCGACCAGATGCGGCGTGAACAGCGCGGGGGCAAACAAGGTTGCGGGCTCAGGCTCGCACGCCGCTGCGACCAGCAGGTTGATTGCTTCCTCAAGGGTGAGGAAGTAGCGGCTGGCGGCTGGGCTGGTTACGGTGAGTGGGCCGCCCGCTGCAATTTGCCGGGAAAAGACTTCAGCAACGCTGCCGTGCGAAGCGAGCACATTGCCAAGACGAAGCGCCGTGCCGCCGGCGCCGAGAACAATGTGCTGAGCGACGCGCTTGGTGGCGCCCATGATGGACGCAGGACTGGCCGCCTTATCGGTGGAAAGTAGAATGATGCGCGCCGCGGGCCCGGCGCCGACCAAAGAGAGCGTGCCGAATACGTTGTTCTCGATAGCCGCGAAAGGCTGCTCCTCGAGCAGCGGTACGTGCTTGAAAGCCGCCGCGTGAAAGACCACTTGCGGCGCATACAGCGAGAAGATTTCTTCAAGCAGAACGCGATCGGCGACACTGCCAAGCCGGAACACCGTGTCCGCCAGCAAGCCGGCTTCGGCGAATTCGCGCTGGAGCGCGAAGAGATTGCTCTCGGATGATTCCAGCAGGATCAGCCGCGATGGCTCTAGAGCTGCCAGACGCAATGAAAGCGCCGAGCCGATTGATCCCCCTGCGCCGGTAACGAGCACAGACGCATGACGAAGCGCATCGCGCGACTCTGCGGGATGCGCCAGGTTGGGGCGCGCAAGAAACGCGCTCCAGTCAATCATTTCTAAGCAGGGAACCACATCAGGAGTATAAATTCACGTACATCGAACGAGCCGCATGCAGATGAATCCGGGCTGGCCGGTCGCTTACACTGGCTAGTTCCGCGGTTTCGTGGATTTGATTGCGGTTGGAGAAAGCATTGGAAATGAATTATGTGCAATTCGGCCGGAATTCAGTGTTAATTTCTTTCGCTCTTGCGGCTTCGCTCGCGTGCGCGCAAACGCATTACAATCCTGAGGCAATACGGCTGAATAACCGGGGCGTTGCGCTCATGGGCCAGCAATTTACCGAGCGCGCACAGGAGAGTTTTGCAGAAGCGTTCAAACAGGATCCAAACTTCGCGCAAGCCGCTATCAACGAGGGCATCGCCCTCTACACCATGCAGAAGCTGGACACGGCAGAACAAGTGCTGCGGCAGGCTATTGCTCTGGAGCCGAACAGCGCTCAGGCATGGTATAACCTCGGCCTGGTTCAGCGTGCGGCCAATGAACCGGAGCCGGCGCTGGCCAGCTTTCAGCGCGCAGCGGCAATCGATCCCCGGGATGCGGACTCGCTCTATTTTGTAGGCGCCTGTTACGAGGAGATAAAGCAGTACGACAAGGCGATTGCGGTTTTTAAACAGACGCTCGAAATCAATCCCCTTCATGCATCCGCAGAGTTCGGGCTGGCGCGATCGCTGCAGCGTACGGGTCACACAGCGGAAGCGCAAGAGGCGTTTGGGCGATTTCAGCATTTGACGAGCACTAAGATCGGGGCTCCGCTCGCCCTTGCTTACGGTGAGCAGGGACATTATTCGACCGCAACCCCAGTACGAGAGCCGGAGAATATTGAGCAGAAGATGATTCCGGTGCAGCTTGTGCAGGAACCGATGGCGCCGGGAAGAGGCACCGGAGAATCCACGGCGACTGGAGGCGCGTGCATGATGGACGCGACCGGTTCGGGACAGATGGATCTGGTGATGCTCGAGTCCGGTGCGCAGGCCATACGCGTGCTGCACCGCCGCCAGGATGGCGCCTTTGAAGAACTCGATTCGCAGGCCATCGGTTTGAAAGCGAGTGGAAATGCCATCGCGTGCGCCGTTGGAGATTATGACGGCGACGGCCTGAACGACCTGGCTGTTGCCATGGACGGATCGGTGCTGCTCTTCCGAAACCTGGGCCACGGAAAGTTCGAGGACGTGACGGCCGCGTCAGGCCTGGCGCCTCGCAACCGGCCATCAGGAATCACGTTTGTGGACTACGACCACGATGGCGATCTGGACCTGTTCCTGACCGGATCGCCGCTCAAGCCCGGCGGCGAATCCAACGTGCTTTGGCGTAACAACGGCAACGGGACCTTTACCGAGCAAACCGCGAAGACCGGATTAGGCGGAAGCGGCAAGTCCGCGGCGGCGATTCTGACGGATTTTAACAACGATCGGGCTGTAGATCTGGCGGTAACAGGCGACGGTCAGGCGCCCACGCTGTATGTAAATCCGCGCGAAGGCAAGTACCCCACGCAATCTCTTTATGATCATGAGACTTTGCCCGCCACGGTTGGCATTGCGGTGCTCGACTACAACAAAGATGGATGGATGGATATTGCCGTTACTCACGCTGGGCCGCCAGGTATCACGCTGTGGCGCAATGTCGAAGGACCGAATGGCGTGGGCCGCCGATTCGAGCGCGTGCCGTTGCCTTTGGACGACGCGCTGGGCGGCTGGGGCCTGACTCCGGTGGACATTGACAACGACGGCTGGATCGATCTGGCAGCGATTGTGCAGACGAAGGCTGGACCGCAAGTGCGAGTCTTCCGCAATCGGGGCGATGGCACATTTGAGGATGTGAGCCGCGCGCTGGGACTCGATCGAGTGAAACTGCAGGAGCCGCGCGGCCTGATTGCGGCGGATGTGGACGGTGACGGATCGCCGGACCTGATTGTGACGCAGCACAACGCGCCACCAGTGCTGCTGCGCAACGTGGGCGCGAACCAGAATCACTTTGTGCGTCTCGATCTCGAAGGCGTCGCGGATAACAAGACGGCGCTGGGCGTGAAAGTAGAAGTGTTTGCAGACGGGCTTTGGCAGAAGTGGGAACTCGCCGGCGCTTCGGGATACCAGACGCAGGCGCCGCCGCAAGTTCTTGTGGGCCTGGGCAAGGCTGAGGGCATCAACATGCTACGCATCCTTTGGCCTACGGGTGTTCTGCAGGACGAGATCGATCTGCCGCATACGAAGACGATCGCGATGAAGGAAGCGGATCGGCGCGGGAGCTCGTGCCCAATTCTGTTTGTGTGGAATGGGCGCAAATACAAGTTTGTGACCGACGTGATTGGTGCGGCCGTTGTGGGGCACTGGTTCACTCCGACGCGGCGCAACATACCGCGCCCCAGCGAGTGGGTAAAGATCGACGGCGATGATGTGGCGCCGGTGGACGGCAAAGTTAGCGTGCGCTTTATGGAGCCAATGGAAGAGGTGAACTATATCGACCAGTTGCGGCTGGTTGCCGTGGATCACCCTGAAGGTGTCGAAGTCAATCCAGACGAGCGGTTCCTCGACGATCCTCCGTTTGCTTCGGGCCGCGTAGTGGCAAGCACTGGCACGCGACTGCCGGCGGATGCATGGGACGGCGAGGGCCGTGAGGTGCTCGCTACGTTGAGCCGTCGCGATCATCAGTTCGCCAGCGGATTCAAGCAGCTGCCGTATGACGGATTTGCCAATCTGCATGCGCTGACACTGGATCTGGGCAATGTTACGCCCGGCGCGCCACTGCGCTTGTTGATGACCGGATACGTGAATTACTTTAGCGCCACGTCGCTCTATGCAGCATGGCAGGCGGGCATCAGGCCGATTGCGCCCTACGTTGAAGCGCAGCTTGCTGACGGCGAGTGGCGGCGCATCCCAGGCGAAGCGGGATTTCCCGCAGGACTGGAGCGCACCATCGTTGTGGACCTGACAGGCAAGCTGCCACCCGGCGCGCGGCGCATACGGCTGATGACGAATCTGCAGATTTATTGGGACCAGGTGCTTATCGACAACCATGCCGAGGGCGAATCGCGGACGACGGAGCTGCCCTTGGCGTTTGCGACGGAGCAGTTTCGCGGCTATCCGAAACAGATCGAGGGTGCGAGCCCCGGCGATCTGGACTACGACTACAACCTCGTGAGTCTGACCGGACCGTTTCAACGTGAGCGCGGAAGTTACACGCATTTCGGCGATGTAACTCCGCTGCTCAAGAGCGTGAATGACCGTTATGCCATCTTCGGCGCCGGCGAAGGGATTGCCGCCGAATTCGACACGACGAAATTGCCGTCACTGCCTCCGCACTGGAAACGCGATTACTTCTTTTATGCGAATGGTTATGTGAAGGATATGGACTGGTGGGATGCTTCGCCGTTTACCGTTGCGCAATTGCCGTTCCACGAGATGAGCGCGTATCCATATCCCGCGAATGAAAAGTTCCCGGTGAGCGACGCTGCGATTTCGTACCAGTTGAATTGGAACAACCGCTTCGTGTCGGGCAAGCCAAATGGGCTGCACCGGTTTCAATATGAATGGAAGCCGTCGACTCCGCGGGACGATCGTGCGCCTGAAATAGCGAAGTGAGAAGAGATGAGCGGAATCGACTCGAGCATCGTATTGGCTCCAGCCGTACGGCAACTGGAGCTTTTGCGCGCCCGCCAGATTTCCATCGTGGAGTTGGCGGAAGCGCACCTCGCGCAGATCGCGCGGCTGAATCCCTGCTTGAATGCATTCGCGGATTTCGATGCGGAGCGCGTCCGCGCCGAAGCGCAGCGTATGGACGCTGTGCAAGATGGGCGAGGAGCCCTGTACGGGCTGCCGGTCACGGTCAAATCGTCGATTGCCACTGCCGGATTTCGATGCGAGATCGGCAGCCTGCTCAACAAAGGCGAACGGCCGAGTGCGGATGCGGTGGTGGTGGAGCGATTGCGGGCAGCGGGCGCGCTCATTCTGGGCACAACAAACTGTCCCGAATTCCTGATGGCCTATGAAACAGCGAACCTGCTGCACGGGCAGACGCGGAATCCCTGGGATCTGGAGCGTACGCCGGGCGGGTCGAGCGGCGGCGAGTCTGCAGCCATTGCCGCGGGGATGTCGGCTGCGGGACTTGGGAGTGATAGCGGCGGTTCTGTGCGCGTTCCGGCGCATTTCACCGGCATCTGCTCGCTCAAGCCCACGCCGGGACGCATTCCGGGACAGGGGCACTTGCCGCCATGCGTCGGACCGTTTTCGATTCTCGGTGCGATTGGTCCGATGGCGCGAACGATGGAAGACATTTCGATGTTGTTCCGCGTGTTGAGCGGCCAGGATCCTTGCGATCCGGTCAGTCCGCCGTTGCCGCTTCGCAATCCCACTCTGGACGAACTGCGGCACAACCGCATTGGCTATTTTGAAGACGATGGACTCACGCCAGTGACGCCGGAGACGCGAGAGGCCGTGCAGGCTTCCGCGAAGGCATTGTGTGAGGCGGGATTCCGCGTCGAGCCGTTCCGGCCGCAGACTCTGGAGCCGCTGCGCAGAATATGGTGGAAATTTTTTGTGCAATGCGGCGCGATGTTTTATGAGCCAACAATCGCGGGCAAACATGCGCAATTGAGCCCCATCTTCAAAGAGTTTCTTGGCATTGCAGAAGCCGCGCCACCCCTCACTGCAACGGAGCTGTTGAGTGCGTGGGCTGAGTTGGACCTGCTGCGCGCCAAGACGCTCGCCGTCATGGAGGAATATCCGGTGCTGCTTTGCCCGGTTGCCAGCATTCCCGCGTTTCGACACGGCGAGCGCGCGTGGAGTATTGAAGGCCAGACAGTAGAGTATCTCGATGCAGTGCGCTACACACAGTGGTTTAACGCGCTCGCCTGCCCTGCTGCCGTGATTCCGGTACACCGGTCGCCGGAGGGTTTGCCGATTGGGGTGCAGATTGTTGCCAGGCCTTTCGAGGATGAAACGGCTCTGGGAATTGCCGCGGTTCTGGATGCAACG
>JASIJW010000219.1:0-3355 GCA_030050035.1 Acidobacteriaceae bacterium
CGTTTGTGTGGCGCGTGGTCGATGATCTGATCGGCGGCGAGCACTTCAGTGACCTCGCGACACAGTGCAGCCTGATGATCTGCCTGTTTTGCTCGGCACTGCTGGCAGCGGTGCTGGTGGCTGGCTGGATGCGCCGCAAGCCTTAAAGTTATACGAGCCTGAACTGCACCCAGCTTGAGGCCGCCGGCCGGCGGACTTCAGCTTAAACCCTATAAATATCTTGCTTAAAGCCAAAAATCCGCTACAATTCAGGCGAACCGCATAGGCGGCCCGGAGTGGGCGCAACTTCCCGGTTTGGCAGCCCGTCCATTCAATAAGCGAACTACTCCGGCCCTTTTGGGCCCTGTTTTGGCCAGTGCTCCCAGTTGGCCCTCTTTCGGAGGGAGTTTAAGTTGATGCGTGAACCGCAAACCATAACCGTGAACGACGATGCCCGCATGATTCCCATGTGGTCGATCGTGGCCGCCAGCCTGGCTTTCCTGCTGGTGGAGTATTACTTCTGGATCGTAGCGCCCACCCAGCGGCACCATGAGCCGCCTGCGCTCGGCTTCCGCATCTATTTCAACCTGTCGTGGGGCATCGTGGCGGCGCTCTACTTCCTCATGATCGGCTACGTCAGCAAGGATGCTCCGCGGCGCGGCATGAGCACGCGCTTCTGGATGCTGATCTGCTTCGTAATGCCCGGCGGCATTGGCGCGGTGCTCTATTTCCTGCTGCGCATGCCGGAGGTTTCATGCTGTCCGGCCTGCGGCACGCACGTGCAGAGCGACTTTCACTTCTGCCCGCAGTGCAATTACCAGCTCACGGCCAGTTGCGGCAACTGCTTCCGCACGGTGCGGGCGACAGATATGTACTGCACGCGCTGCGGCCATGAGCTGGCGAGCGATCAAATGCCGGCGCGGCTGCGCGTGCTCGACCGGTAGGTTCTTAGCCGCCAGCTTTTCCAGCTCTTTTTAGACCGGCGAGTTCACCAATGGCAGTTTCGGGCTAGTGGCTGGAAGCTGGGAGCTGAAAGCTGTCTTTATTGACCCAGCCCGATGCGGCTTCCTACAATCGAAGCTTCCGGCATGGCGATTTCGGCACTCATCATCGACGACGAGCAACTGGCCCGTGACGAGCTCAAGTATCTGCTAGATTCGATTGGCGAAGTTGAAGTTGTCGCGCAGGGCGCCAACGGCATTGAGGCCGTCAATCTGATCGAAGAGCACCAGCCGGATCTCGTCTTTCTCGACGTGCAGATGCCCGGGCTGGACGGTTTCGGGGTGATCGAACAGTTGATGAAGCGCCGGCGCCGCAACAGCGCCGGCGAGCCGCTGCCGCAGGTCGTCTTCGCTACGGCGTTCGATCAGTATGCGGTGCGCGCCTTCGACGTAAACGCGGTGGATTATCTGTTGAAGCCCTTCGACCGCGTTCGCGTGGAGGCTGCAGTGGAGCGAGTGCGAGCGCGGCTGTCGAGCGGAAGCGCTGCCGAGCCAATTGAATCCCAATCTATCGGTTCCCAGCCAGTCGGTTCGCAAATCGACGCATTGCTGCGCCTGCTGAACCGGCCGCAGACTTCGCAACCGGCAAAGCTCATCGTTCAGGCACAAAGCCGCCTCCTGCTCATCGATCAGGCCGAGATCTGCTATGCCGCCATCGACGAAGGAGTCATCCGCATCGTAACCCGGACCTTCGAGGGCCAATCGAAGTGCCGCACGCTCGAGGAACTGATGGACCTGCTCGACCCGGCGCACTTCTGGCGGGCGCACCGCGGCTACGTGGTCAACATCGATCACATCCGCGAAGTGGTGCCGTGGTTCAAATCCAGCTACCAGCTCCGCATGAATGACAAGCAGCAGACGGAAATCCCGGTGAGCCGCGCACAGACTAAACGGCTCAAGGAATTGTTCAAGCTGTAGGGCTGCGAACTGGCGGGTCGGCCGATCCCGTCCTTCATTCTCGGGATGGAGGGCATCATGACGAATCGGAGTTCGTGCATCCTGGATTTTGGCAGGAGATTGCTGCTCCCTGCATCGGGATTCGCCGCAGTTGCTTTACCTCTCGCCGTCGGCGCATTTCATTTTTTGCCGGTTTGTGCTCAGCAACCAGCCGCGCCCCTGCAATTCGAAGTTGCTTCGGTAAAACCGTCGAATCCGAACAGCACGAATGGGACGTTGGTGACGATAACTTCTGGCGGAAGGCTTCACGCCGTCAATGCCACGCTCAAAGACTTGATCGAAACTGCATATGACGTTCGGAGTTTTCAGATTGAAGGCGGGCCCAAATGGGCGAACGCCGCCAAGTACGATATTGACGCGACCCCTGGTTCATCTGCGCGGGGCGCCGCGGTTTCCCCGGGCTGGACCAACGTTCGTTTGGAGGTCCAAACACTGTTGAAGGATCGATTCCAACTTCAACTTCATCGAGAAACGAAAACCTCTCCGATCTACTCGCTGGTGATCGCGAAAGGTGGCATCAAATCGAGTGTCTTGTCTGCAACCCAGAGCCCACAAAAGGGAATTACTGCCGGTCAGGGAACGATGCTCGGTGACGCCGCATCGATGGCTCAACTGGCCTATAAGCTTTCAAGACTGTTGCAACGCCCGGTCGTGAACAACACCGGTCTGGAAGGCAACTACAACTTCAAGCTTGAATGGACACCCGATCTCGGCCCTTCCGCGCCCGACGGCCAGACCGCGGATACAGCAGGCGGGCCATCCATCTTCACGGCTCTTCAGGAACAACTCGGACTCCGCCTCGAGGCGAAAAAAGGAGCGGTGGACGTGCTCGTTATCGACCGCGCGGACAGGCCCTCGAAGAATTGAACCAATTGAACCATTGGGGTGGGGCCCCACTTCGGTCCCCTCTGCCAATAGCCGCTTCAGTCGTACCGCTCGAAGATAATCTGCTTTTTATGCCAGCCGAAGCTGGCCAGCTTCTCGCGCACGCCGGCGACCATGTTGTTCAGCCCGCAGATGTAAGCGTAGATGTCGAAGTTCAGTTCCTTGACCGGAATCGCGGGGTCAACCGGCGGCTGCGGCATGGAAAGACCGAGCCGTGCGGCGCGCTCTTCAACGATGCGCGCCACGTGGTCCTGCACGTAGCCGCGCAGGCCGGTCCAGCCATTATCGGAGCGGCTGAGCGTGGCCAGGTAGTGGAAGTTTGGCTTGCGCGCGGCCAGGGCTTCGAACTCCTCGCGGTAGTAGAGCTCGCTCTCGTAACGCGTGCCGAAGACCAGCCAGATCTCCTTGCCGTTGCTGCGGTCCACACCGGCATCGGGGCCGGATTCCGGAAACAGCCACTGCACATAACCGCGCATGGGCGCAATACCGGTGCCGGTGGCAATGAAGATCGAGTCGGTGACCGGCTGCCGCAG
>JASIJW010000220.1:0-5145 GCA_030050035.1 Acidobacteriaceae bacterium
CAGGACTACCACAACTTCGGCCCGCGCCTTGGCTTTGCCTACACACTCAACGATCGGACCGTGCTGCGCGGCGGCTACGGGATCTTCTACTTCCTCGACTACGGCGGTATCAACAACCAGCTCGGCGAGCAGGCGCCGTTTGGCGGCAGCAACGATTACCTGGCCAGCAATGGCTATTGCATTACCTTCACCGGCCAGTTGAATCAGCCTACCGTTTCCACCGCGAACGACTACAACTGCAGCGGCTACACCAGCCCCTCGACTGTAGCCTACGGCGCATCGGGCGCCACCGGCGCAGCCCTGCCGGCGCGCGGCTATGTCAACTTCAATCCCGCCAAGCCTCCCGCCGGCACCAGCATGATCGCCGTGAATCCGAACAACGAAACCAGCATGGTGCAGGAGTGGAACCTGCAGGTCGAGCGCCAGTTTGGTTCCAATAACGTGCTGAACCTGGCCTACGTAGGCACGCGCGGCAGCCGCCTGTCCACCTATTACCCGTACAACATCAACCAGTTCAACACTGGTGTACAAAACTTCCCCGGCATGGGCAGCCTCAACTACAACGACTACAACGGCATCTCCAACTACAACGGCCTGCAGGTGCACGCCGAGCATCGCACTGAGAACGGGTTGGTCGGAACGGTGTCGTATGCGTGGTCGCACACGCTGGATGACTCGCCCGGCGCCTTCCAAAGCCAAACGGCCGCGCTCTACTACGACCCGATGGCCGGCTACGGCAACTCGAGCCAGGACCAGAGGCAGGTTTTTAGCTCGTCGATTCTCTACCTGCTACCCTTCGGCCGCGGCCAGCGCTTCGGCAACAGCGTTTCGCGGCCCGTCGACTGGCTGATCGGCGGTTGGCAGACGAGCATCATCGCGCTTTTGCAGTCGGGCACGCCTGTTGATCTGTCCACCGGACAAGATGCGCCAGGCAACCGGCCGGATCTGGTCGGCTCAATTTCCTATCCCAAGGCGACCAGCGGCAATGCCGGAGCGTACTGGTTCAATCCGGCAGCTTTTGCCAATCCACCCACAGTGGCTTCCGCGGCCTGCGGCTGCACCGTTTACACGCGGTTGGGCACGCTCGGTCGTGACCAGATTGTCGGCCCCGGCTACCGCGCGGTGAACTTCAGCGTGCAGAAGAACCTGCACCTGGCCGAGGGGTATACGCTCGAGCTGCACGGCGATGCGTTCAACCTGCTCAACACGCCTGAATTCACCAACCCCAACGGGAGCATGACCTCGTCGCAGTTCGGCCAGATCGAGGGAACTCAGGTCTACAGCAACCGCGAAATTCAGTTGGCAGCGAGATTTACGTTCTGAGTTTTTGCGAATCCCTTGAGCGCCACGGCTGGTTGCGAGCCGCCGTGGCGCGCCTTTTAAGACGAGCTTTCAAAAAATCAAGGATCTGGTCTGCCCGGCATCGGCCCACATCGCTGGTTGGCGGCAACAGTTTTTCATTTTCCTCGGGGTATTCGATGCGTTTTTGGCCTTCTTGTTTTCTGGCCGGCGCACTGGCGTTTGCAGCAGTGCTGCCAGCTCAGGCGCCAGCGCGGGTTCCGGTAATTGACAAGCCAGTGATTGACAAGATTGATCCGCCGAACTGGTGGATCGATCTGCCAAGCCCGATGCTGCTGGTGCACGGCGAAGGACTGGACCGTGCACACTTCACGGTGACCGGCAAAGGCGTGGCGCTCACGCGGACGCAAGCATCTTCGAACGGCCATTGGGCGTTTCTGTGGATCGAAACGCAATCGGCCGCAGCGCAGACGCTGGAGATAACGGCTAAGGACAAACAGGGCGCGGCACATCGCGCATTCCGGCTTGCTGCGCGCGAGCAGGAGGCGCGTGGCCATGCCGGATTCTCTTCTTCCGACGTGATGTACCTGATCATGACGGATCGCTTCGCGCATGGAAACTCGGAGGCTGATCCGCCCGGTGATGATCGCAGTGCACCGCGCGGCTGGCATGGCGGCAACTTTGCCGGCATCGAGCAGCATCTCGACTACCTGCAACAACTCGGCGTCACAACCATCTGGACTACGCCGGTCGTGTCGAACGGCAATATGCCGGAGTCGTACCACGGCTACGCGGCGACCGATTTGTATGCGATCGACCCGCACTTCGGCACGCTGGCTGAGTATCGGCATCTCTCGGACGCGCTGCACGCGCGCGGGATGAAGCTGGTGATCGATCTTGTACCGAATCACATTGGCGTAGATCATCCGTGGGTGAAGGACCCGCCAGCACCGGACTGGCTGCACGGCACGGTCGCGGACCATCGACATATGGTCTCCGATTTTTATCGGCTTCTCGACCCGCATGCGGCGCCGCAGTCGTGGCTCGATGTCACCAGCGGTTGGTTCACCAACGCCATGCCCGATCTGAATCAGGAGAATCCGCTGGTTGAAAAATACCTGATCCAGAATGCTCTTTGGTGGGTCGAGACGGCGAACCTCGACGGCATCCGGCTCGACACGTTTCCGTATGTCAGGCGCGCCTTCTGGCACGACTTTGAGGCTGCGCTGCACACAGCCGATCCGCGGGTGACGACGGTCGGTGAAATCTTTCATCGCGATCCTCAGGTCGTGTCGTTTTTCGCCGGGGGTGCGGTCCGCTGCGGCGCAGAAGGCTGCATCGATACGGGGCTCTATACGCCGTTTGATTTCCCGGTGTACTTTGCGCTCCGCGATGTGCTGGCTCACGGCAAGCCGATGAGCGAGCTTGCTGACGTGCTGCGCCAGGACTCGCTCTACCCTCATCCCGAGCGGCTGGTACCGTTTATTGGCAACCACGATACGGAACGTTTTATTACCGAAGCCGGCGGATCGGCGGCGATGCTGGAACTGGCCCAGGGGCTGACGATTACCCTGCGCGGCATGCCGCTGATCTACTCCGGCGATGAGATCGGCATGGAAGGCGGCAAAGATCCCGATAACCGACACGATTTTCCTGGAGGATTCCTGGGCGATTCACACGATGCTTTTACGCGCGCCGGTCGCACAGCGCAGGAGCAGCGGATTTTTTCATGGACATCCGGGATGCTGGCGCTGCGCAAGGAGCATCCGGCGTTGGAGAGCGGGTTCGAGCAGGATCTCTTTGCGGATAACGACGCATTTGCCTTTGTGCGGAGCACGGCAGGCGAAGTGGGGTGCGATGCGAACCAAAAAGCCGATCGCGTGCTGGTGGTGGTGAACAAGGCGCCCACCGCGAAGACGATTAATTTGCCGCTGGCCGATACGGCGCTGGCGGGCTGTTCAGAATTTCAGGCCGAAACACCTGCCGCGGGCGGAGCGCCGCAGGTGCGCGGCGGCAATTTGCGGGTTGAAGAGCCGGCGGAGTCATTGACTGTGTACTCGGTGAATCGGTAGACCCTGGGGCGGTGTTCTTGATAGCTTGGCTCCAGAACTGCTTTTGAATTGGAAACTGTTGGCGGGCTCGAGCCTTCGGGGGATTTTCTATGTGCAAGAAAAGAGTTGCAACCTTTGCGCTGGCGCTCTGCCTGGCGTGCACCGGAACATTTGTGCGCGCACAGAAGGCCGCACAAGGCAGCGATACAGAGCGCAACTGGTGGCAGAACGCGGTAATTTACGAAATCTATCCGCGCAGTTTTCAGGATACGAACGGCGACGGAGTGGGCGACCTCAACGGCATTACCGAGCACCTCGATTACCTCAAAAAGCTGGGCGTGGATGCGATCTGGCTGACGCCCATCTATCCATCACCGCAGGTGGATTTCGGCTACGATATCTCCGACTACCGCGCCATTGATCCGCAGTACGGCACCATGGCCGATTTCGACCGGCTGGTGAAGGAAGCCGCCAAGCGCCACATCCGCGTGATCATGGACATGGTGATGAACCATACCAGCGACCAGCACCGCTGGTTCCTGGAGTCGCGTTCCTCGCGCACGAATCCTTATCGCGATTGGTACGTGTGGCGCGACGGCAAAGGTGAAACCGCGACCAGCCCAGGCGAACCGCCGAACAACTGGGAATCGATCTTCGGGCACTCGGCCTGGCAATGGGACCCGAAGACGCGCCAGTACTACTACCACGCGTTCTACATTCAGCAGCCGGACCTGAACTGGTATAACCCGCAGGTGCACCAGGCATTCAAAGACATCATCAGCTTCTGGCTGGAGCGCGGCGTGAGCGGCTTCCGCTTTGACGCCATAACCCAGTTGTTTGAAGACCCGAGCCTCGGAGACGAAGCCGTGCTCAAGGACAAGAACGGCAAGCCGCTGGTCAACGCCTTCGGCGATCCGGTTCTGGACGACTCCAAGACCAACAACCTGCCCGGTGTGCACTCGGTGATGCAGGAGATGCGCGCGCACATGGACACGTTCGACTCGGCGAGCTTCCCGGGCACGCGCGTGTTGATCGGCGAGACGTATTTGCCGAACATCGGCGAACTGGGCAAGATGTACGGAACGCGGCAGAAGCCAGAGTTCGAGCTGCCGATGGATACCCAGTTAGGCTTTATCAACAAGCTCGATGTGGCGGCGTTCCGCGCCAAATTGACGGACGCGGAGACAAAGATCGACGGCAATCTTCCACTGCTGGTCTTCGACAACCACGATAATCCGCGGCTCGATAAGCGCTACGGAGATGGCGTGCACGATGTGGCCATCCAACGTGTGATTTCGACGGTGCTGTTTGGCAGTCGCGGCGCGGCGCTGTTCTATTACGGCGACGAGATCGGCATGAAGACCACGCCGCCGGCGCGCAAGCAGGACGTGAAAGACCCGATCGGCATTACCGGCTGGCCAAAAGAGAAAGGACGCGACGGTGAGCGCACGCCGATGCAGTGGGATGCGGCCACAAACGCCGGGTTTACTACCGGCAAGCCGTGGCTACCGGTGCCGGCAAGCGCCAGCACGATCAACGTGAAGGCCGAGGAGAACGGTCCTGACTCGCTGCTGACCTGGTATCGGGCGCTGATCCATCTGAAGAAGACCAATCCGGCGATCGAGCGCGGGAACAACCGGATGCTGGATACCACCAACACTAGAGTGCTTAGCTGGGAGCGGTATACGCCCGGTGCGCCGCCGGTAGTGATCAGCGTAAACTTCACTGCCGAGCCGCAAACGGTCAATCTTTCCGTGGACGTAAAGGGAGGCCGATTGCAGACGCTGCTGAAATC
>JASIJW010000221.1:0-6812 GCA_030050035.1 Acidobacteriaceae bacterium
GGACGCGGGCATTACGGTCTTCGGAACCTCGGCGGCTGCGAACTTTCTGACCAGTCCGAGCGAGATAAAGAAGCTGACCGCGATTGCACCGCGTGGCTGGGAAAAGAAAAACATGGAGATCGTACTGGCAACCGACGTCATCCAGGGCCGCTCGGGGCCGGCGACGATTCTGGCTGCGCAATTCTGGTAGAGCTCAGATTTACGGTGCTGGAATTTGTGGGGTGGCGGCGTGCCTGGGAACGGGCCTGATCCGCTCCGGCGGAACTACGCCGTGGCCCTCGAGCACGGCATAAAAATGGTCCGCAGCCAGGCTGCCGATGCGATCGATCGCTCCGGACGGCCAGTGAATCTCCACGCTGTCGACTTTGCTGGCAGAGCCCAAACCGAAGTGAACGCGAAGATCGTTCTGTGAAAGATAACTTCCGCCGCTTTGAATCTCGCTGGTTTGCGTGACTCCGCCGGCCGTGATGCGGATGCGCGCATTGAGCGCGAGCCGGTTGCTCTTCGTACCTGCCAGTTCGAAGCTCACCCAGTGGCGTCCGGGCACGCCGCGATTGCGCAGAATCATCGGACTACCGTCGAGATCGTTCACCACGACGTCCATGTTGCCATCGTTGAAAAGATCGGCAACGGCAAGGCCGCGCCCTACGCGCTTCTCTTCGAGTGCCGGTCCGGCCTCCTGGCTTGCATCGCAAAAGGTTCCGTCTTTCTGATTCAGGCCGAGCAGCGCCGGCTGGCGATAACCCGGCGGGATTCCCTCCATCTGCGGATATACGTGGCCGGTCACGGTGATCAGATCGAGCCAACCATCGTTGTCGAGATCCACAAAGGCAGTGCCCCACTTGACCCATGGCAAATCCATGGCCATCAGGCCAGCCGCCGCCGAATCTTCTGTAAAATCCCATTCTCCGTCATTCCGGTAGAGATCATCGTTCTCGTCCTCAAAGTTCGTCACGTAAAGCGACGGCCTGCCGGTATGGTTGTAATCGCCGATCGCGATCCCCATGGTTGCCTGCTCTGATCCATCTGCGCTGAGCGCCGTTCCGGACTCATACCCGATCTCATCAAACTTGCCATTGCCCAGGTTCTTGTAGAGATAGTTTGGCGTGGAATCGTTGGCAACAAAGATGTCGGGACGGCCGGTGTTGTTGAAGTCCGACCAGATCACGCCCAGCCCGTAATACTCATGCGGATCGCTAACGCCGGCCTGCTTTGAGACATCGGTGAACGTGCCATCGCCGTTGTTATGGAAGAGCGCGTCGCCGGCGCCTTTGAGCCCGCGCGGCCCGCACTGCACATCCACGCCGCGGTATTTGCAGTAGGGCGTGCTGCCGAAGCGAGGCAGATCATTGAGATGAAAGTCGACATAGTTGGCCACCATCAGGTCGACATATCCATCTCCGTCGTAGTCGCCGAAGGCAGCGCCCGTGGACCATCGGCCATCGGCCACGCCAGCCTTTGCAGTTACGTCTGTGAACGTGCCGTCGCCATTGTTGTGATAGAGAATATTTCCGCCGAGGCAGGTGAGGTAGAGATCGGGCCAGCCGTCGTTGTCGTAGTCGCCGACAGCTCCGCCCATGGCAAAGCATGGCTTGGTCAGGCCGGACTTCTTTGTCACATCGGTAAATGTGCCGTCGTGATTGTTGTGGTAAAGCGCTCCCATCGCCGGCTCGCCGTGCAGCGCCATATCCACCGTCGGCGCGTTCGTGAAGTAGATATCCGGCCAGCCATCGCGGTCGTAATCGAGAATGATGACACCTCCGCCCATCGACTCGACGATGTAGCGTTTTTCTGCCGAGGAGGTATGCACGAAGGTGATGCCGGCCTTCGCCGTCACGTCATCGAGTTGCGGCACCGGGCGATTGGCGCACCGCGGAGATTTGATGCCGGCTGGCGGCGGGGGCGGTGCAGGATGGCCTTCCTGCCCACGCGCGTGGCTCATTGCAGCGATCGCAATCACCAGGCACGAACATACGCCTCGGCGCCTGGTCCACGCTCCGATCCGCGCCGTGATACGCGCCCAGCTACGCCGCGGGTTCATACCGGCAAATCTCATTGCGCAAAAACCCACCTGTGGACGCCGAGACCGACCGGAAGCGGCGAGCGAATCGCGGTTGATTTCATAATCTGATTCATTTTAAGCGTGATCAGTCGAATTCTTTGCGACACGGTGCGAGCAGCGCGAGGGCTTTGGAATTTGCGCAGGAAAGCTATGATCACCGAGGACGTCAGCCAGTTCCAGGCGCTCCGAGCGCTCGCGAGGTGACTTCAGTAAAGCTCAGGCTGGCGTGCTGACTTTGGCGGGTTCGGTGTAGGCGGGCACCCGCTTGGCGGCTCGGCAAATGGAATCTGCGACGACCCACGGTGCGCCGGAGAGGGCAACACTTATGGCATTGCCGGCCCAGTTGAAATGGTCGTGTGGGCCGGCAAGGAGCTTAGGAATCCAAACCAGGATTTCAAAGCCGAGAATCTCGGCTGTGATCAGGCGCGACGCGAGCGGAGCCATGATGCCCGAGAGTATGGCCGCCGCCGCCAGGAAAAAGCCGATGGTTGTGACATAGGCCCAGAAGATCTGCGAAGGCGGAAGCCACTTCGGAATCCAGGTCAACAGGCCCGGCATATAGTAGACGTGGCCAACGCCGAAGGAAATCGCGGAGAGGCCGTACAGACGCGCGAAGAGCGACTCGCGGCGCGAGACGAATGAGCCGAGCGGCGAGAACGATGCGAATAGCACCGCTCCGGCAACGACGAGAGAGAACTGCTCAAAGACGTTGCCGAGAGGGTCGAAGTTACGCAGGTTTTCGAGGTATTTGGGAACCCACACGAGCGTGAAGACGGAGTAAAGGAGCGTGAGGGTGAGGGCTCCGGCCCGAGCTGTTCTGCGCCAAAGGAGTGCGAGTCCGGCGGCGAGCTCGATCAAGGCGGTGAGATAAGCGAGCAACTCGCGTAAGGGCACCTTCGGGCCCACGTGTTGCCAGGTGGTGGCGAAATCGCCTGAAGCCAGGCCGAGAATGCCGAGAAAAATGGCGCCGGCTGCATAGACATAAATGCCGAGATTGGATGCGCGGTTGCTGCCCTGCATATTTCGTCCGCCCAGATATTCGAAGTGAGAGGACAACAAGGGGAGATTAGCACGATTCCGGCAGATATTGGACGGTGATCTTACAACGAGACAGCGGCGTTACAGCTTTTGGAAAGTGGCTCGAAGGGCTGGGAGCCAGGAGCGAGGACCAAGTGGGTTACGCTCTTATGGTACAAGCGGCATGACATTACCTCGCGGAATAGAGAGCACAGAATGATCAAAGTGTTGGTCAATCGCAGAAATCTGTTAAAGACGGCGGCGCAAGGGGCTCTGGTGGCCCCAATAGCGGCTTCACTCGGCAAGATCGCTTTTGCTCAGACCGCGAAGGCGACAGCATCTGCTGCGCATCCACATGCGGCCAGGGCGGAGCACGGTGGGCCGAAGGCGACAATAAACGTGAAGGACTACGGCGCAACCGGAGACGGCAAGAGCAAAGACACAGAGGCGCTGCAACTGACGATCGAGCGCTGCGCCGCGTTGGGCGGTGGGGAAGTGATCGTTCCGGCCGGCGACTACCTGACGGGTGCGCTGATGCTGCGCAGCAATGTGGTGTTGCGCATCGAGGACGGCGGGAGTTTGCTTGGCGGCGCCGAGATGGCCGACTACCCAATTACCGAGGTGCGCTGGGAGGGGCGCTGGATCAAGGGATACTCCGCGTTGATATCAGCAGTGGACAGCGAGAACGTTGGCGTTACGGGGCCAGGAAAAATTATGGCCAGTGCAGCGATCAGGGGACGCGTAGAACGAAGTACGGGGTTGCGGCTGCCGGCGCTGCTGGAGTTTACCAATTGCCGCAACGTGAATGTTCAGGACTGCTTCACGAGCCAGGCGGGGATGTGGTCGATCCATCCCGTCTACTGCGAGAACGTGACCTTCAGAAATCTGCAGATCAACAGCGGCGCGGATGGGATCGATGTGGACTCGTGCAAGCACGTGGTGATCGATGG
Source organism: Acidobacteriaceae bacterium (assembly GCA_030050035.1). GTDB lineage: Bacteria > Acidobacteriota > Terriglobia > Terriglobales > Acidobacteriaceae > Telmatobacter. Next base: position 4,030 of record JASIJW010000221.1, read on the forward strand.
CTGCACGTTTGAAACCAGCGACGACTGCATTTCGCTCAAATCCGGCCGCGGCGCAGAGGCTTACACCATCAATCGGCCTTGCGAAGACGTGCGGATTTCGAATTGCACTTTCAATGACAAATATTTTGCATGCATCGGGATTGGCAGTGAAACCTCGGCGGGCATACGCGATGTCGTGATCGAGCACTGCAAGTGCTTAGGCGCCAGGACGCAGGCCATTTACATCAAAAGCCGGCCGGGGCGCGGCGCTTATGTTGAGAATGTGAGCGTGAATGATTTTGAGGTTTCGGGCGCGGGGCAGGGATTTTTGCGGCTGAACAACCTCAACAGCGGCAAGCAGGATGAGTTTCCGGTGCCGGGCGTCGCGGGTATTCCCGAGTTCCGGAACTTCCGCTTCTCAAATATTCGTGTGCGCGATGAAGCGGCGCTGGTACAGGCGACGGAGATCCATCCACAGAAGCCGCTGGTCGGTTTCGTACTTGAAAACGTGACCGGTACGTGCAAGAGCGGCATCATGCTGGCCAATATGCGGGATGTGGTGATTCGGAATATCGAGGTGACCGGATGCGGAGCCCCGCTGATCAGCATTGACAATGTGACGGGTGTGGGGCTGGCGGGCGCCGCTAAAATCGATCCGGCGAAGATGCCCAAGGTGCCCGAGCCGGTTCCCGAGCCAGAGGAGCCCTATAAGCTGCACTAGGATTCAGCGAATTAGCAGACTAGCGCTGGTGAGGAAGCTCAAGAGCAGAGAAGGGAAAGGTTGATCTGAATATGGTGCGCAATGGCGTGGTTATGCTTGCGGCGGGGCTGCTGACCTGGGGTCTCATGGGGCAAACGGGTACCTCGCACATTTCCGATCGGCCCGATCCGAAAGAGATTCCGCTGCCGCCGATCGAGACTTCGATGGTGGAGATGCCGGGCGTGGACGAGTTGCCGGACCGTCCGGAGATGCCCGACGTGATGACGCTCAACGACGGGCAAGAGGTAAAGACGCTGGCGCAGTGGCAGGAACGCCGCCGGCAGATGAAGCGAATTCTCGAATACTACGCGATAGGTCTGGCACCGCCGCCGCCGGGCAATGTGAGGGGAGCGTTACTGAGCTCGCAGTTGCTGATGGGCGGCAAGGTGAGATATCGCCTCGTGCACTTGACCTTTGGTCCGAAGCAAAGCTTGAGCCTCGACATTGGGATCTTTGCGCCCGCGCAAGGTGGGCCGGTTCCGGCGCTAGTCTCGCCTTCGGGTACGCCACCAGGAGCCGAGCCGCTGGCCCGGCTGCCGGAAGGCGCCAATCAGGGACACAATCAGGATGTGCTGCTGGTGGTAGGTCCTGTTTCGCCGGAGGAGGCAGCAGCAAATGCGCAACGGATGCGCGCCTTCTTCAAGCCGCGGACGGCGGAGGAGATTGCGGAGACAAACCCGGCGATTGCGCACGGGTTTGCGTTTGTGATGTTCAACAATAACGACTGCGGCGAAGACACGACGCTGCGCCTGCCGGATGGAAGCTGGGCATACAGGACCACGCGATTTTTTCCTGCGTATCCCAACTACGACTGGGGACTGTTGCGTGCGTGGGCATGGGGCGAGTCAAGGATTGCGGACTATCTCGTGACCGATCCGGCGATCGATAAGAACAAGCTGATCATTACCGGCGTGTCGCGTACCGGAAAAGCGGCCCTGATTGCGGGCGCATTCGACGACCGGTGGGCGATGGTGGCCCCGGTGGCGAGTTCGGGCGGGGGAACGCCCGCGTATCGCTACAGCGGTTCAGTGCCGTTTCGTGGAGGCAAGGAGGGGCTTACGGAGATGGTGCGCAAGTATCCGAATTGGTTTTCGCCGCATCTGCATCAGTTCTGGGGCCAGCCCGACAAGCTACCTTTCGATGAGCACTGGTTCATCGCGCTGGTGGCGCCGCGGCCGTTAATCAGCCTGGAGGGCGATCACGATCAGAACGTCAACGCGAACGGCGTGTACCAATCGCTGTTGGCTGCCCGCCCCGCTTATGTTTTCTTCCACGCGGCTGACCGGCTGGGAGTGAACTGGGCCGACCGGCCGCACGGCATGGTGCAGGGTGACTGGGATGCACTCCTGGCGTTTGCGGATAAGTTTCTGCTCGGCAAGCCAGTGGACAGGACCTTTGACCACTATCCGCCGGGGATTGGAAATCAGGGAGCGGAAGCAAAAGTGGAAGCGAGGTAGATTAGGGTCAAAGAATGAATCACTCTTATTGCAACGGAAAGTTGCCTGCGTTGGGCGCGGGAGCGTTAATGCTTCTCGCGTGCTCCGCGGCGCTGTGCGCGCCGGTAAGAGTTATCACGGCGAAATCGGCCACGCCGCGCGAGCTCTACGGTGCGGAACAACTTCGCGCGGCGCTGGTTGAAGTTCAGAACGCGCCACGCGGCGCGCGGGTGGTTGCTGCGGTGCGCTCGGCCCGCGAATTGAATCGCTTCCACCTGCCGGAGTTCTGGCCGCAGGCTCAGGAAGCGTTCCTGATCCGGCAGGTCGGTGATACCTGGGTTGTGGCCGGGAGCGATCCGTCAGGTGTGCTGTACGGAGAACTGGAACTTGCCGATCGCGTGCGCGCCGCTCACGCGCTGCCCGTGGGGATCGACGATGCGGAACACCCGGAGCTGAAGCTGCGCGGAACATGCATAGGCATGCAAAAGCCAGAGATCACCTACGAGGGCGCGGAGTACGACTATCCGTACACGCCGCAGGATTTTCCGTTCTTCTATGACAAGGCGCTCTGGACGCAGTACCTCGACATGCTTGCCGAGGAGCGCTAC
>JASIJW010000222.1:0-5276 GCA_030050035.1 Acidobacteriaceae bacterium
ACACTGATTGCCGTGTATGACTACGGCGGCTACAGCAATGCCTGCTTTCTAGGCGGTGAGATCGAGCAGCCGAACCGCAACATTCCACGGGCCGTCATTTTCTCGATTTTTATCGTCGGCGTTCTCTATCTGCTGATGAACGTCTCGATCATCGGATCGCTCGACTGGAGAATCGCTGAACGCTCGCAGGCGATTGCCGCCGATTTTATGCAGGCGTTGTACGGGCACTGGGCGGGAGTCTTCGTCTCCGTGCTGGTGCTGGTGGTGAGCTTCGGATCGGTGTTCGCAAATATGCTCGGTTTTTCGCGCATTCCGTATGCGGCCGCGGCGGAGGGGCGATTTTTCGCTCCGTTTGCGCGGCTGCACAACACCGGAAGGTTTCCCACTGTTTCTCTGCTCTTCATGGGGATCTTCTCTGCGGTAGCCTGCATATTCACATTGAGCGAGTTGATCAAAGTGCTCGTTGTTGTGCAGGCCATTTTTCAGTTTGCCGCTCAGTGCGTGGCAGTGGAGTTTCTCCGCCGCCGAAAGCCTGCATCGGGCGATGGTTACGGTAATGGTTACCGCATGCCGCTGTATCCCGTGCCTGCGATGATTGCGCTTGCCGGCTGGCTCTATATCGCCTTCAGCAGCGGTTTGCACTACGTGGCGATCGGCCTAGGGACTGTGGCCGCGGGCGCCGGAATCTATCTTCTCAAGGCAAAGCAGGCGCAGGAGTGGCCCTTCGCGGCGCTATGAAGAAATACGACATCGCGGTGGTTGGAGAAATCTACGTGGACCACATCTTCACCGGCTTTGCGCAATGGCCACAGCCCGGTGAAGAGGTGTTTACGAACGAATATGCGCAGGAGGTGGGCGGCGGCGCAGCAATCACTGCCTGCGCGCTGGGCAGGTTGGGCCGCGCGGTGAGCCTGATCGGCGTGGTGGGCGAAAAAGAGTTCCAGTGGTTCGCCGACCGGCTCGCCTCTTTTGACGTTTCGACTGCACACCTGCGTAGCGGTGTGGCTGATAGCGGCGTAACGGTGAGCGTTTCAAGCAGCGTCGATCGGTCTTTCTTCACATACACGGGCGCGAATCTGCATCTCGAAGATTTACTAGCCGGCGGCGCGATACTGGGCCATCTCAGCGATGCCCGGCATGTCCACTTCGCGCTGCCAATTTCGGCGGGACTGGTGGCGCTGCTGTTGCCTGCACTGCACGACGCCGGCTGCACCACGTCACTCGACGTGGGCCACCAGGTGCGCTGGCTCACCGACCCGGCGAACCTGAAAACCTGCTCGACCGTACACTACCTGCTGCCTAACGAGCGCGAAGCAAAAATCCTATGCGAGGGCGATGCGAACGATTACCTGAGCTTTACACGCATCAACGGATGGCCGAGCGGAGTGGTAAAGATGGGCGCGCGCGGCGCGATGATGCGCGGTCCGGATGGGACCATTGCCGTGCCTGCGCTGCACGTGGAGGCCGTAGATACGACTGGAGCGGGCGACGCCTTCAATGCGGGTTTTATCGACGGGCTACTGGACGGCGAGGCCGGCGAGGAATGCCTGCGGCGCGGCTGCGTTTGCGGCGGACTTTCCGCCCGGGCGGTGGGTGCGCTGCGCGGGCTGCCCACGCGAAGCGATCTGGAACGCTGCTACGAGGAGATGTATGGGTAAAGTGGCCTGTATTGGCGGCGGAGGCGTGCGCACGCCACTGGTGATCTTCGGCATTAACGAAAGCGCGCGTGAGCTTGGCGCCGATGAGGTCATGCTCTACGATCCCGATGTTGAGCGCGCGCGCATCATGGTCGCGCTGGGAAACGCAGTTGTGGAGCGCGACGGAGGCTCATTGCGCGTACGCGCGGCCGAAAGGCTAGAAGAGGCAGTGGAGGGCGCGGATTTTGTGCTCAGCAGCATCCGCGTGGGCGGAATTGCCGCGCGCACGGCCGATGAGAATTCGGCGATCCGGCACGGATACCCCGGGCAGGAGACGACGGGGCCGGCCGGCCTGGCGATGGCGCTGCGCACGGTTCCGGTGGCCGTGGAGCAGGCGCGCGCGGTGCAGCGGCTTGCATCAAAGGCATGGCTGATCAATTTCACCAATCCAGCGGGGCTTATTACGCAGGCGATTCTGCATCACGCGGGCGCGCGCGCGGTTGGCATATGCGATACGCCGTCAGAGTTGCTGCATCGTATCGCGATGGCATTGGGCGCGGAGCCTACACAGGTACGCTGCGAGTATGTCGGGCTTAATCATTTGGGCTGGGTGCGCAGGATCGAACTGCACGGTGAGGATGTTATCGATCGCGTGCTGAATGATGATCGAATGCTCGCGCAGCTTTATCCTGCGTCGATGTTCGATCCGGAGATGATTCGCAGCCTGCGGTTGATTCCTACCGAGTATCTTTATTTTTATTATTGCCGCAGCCGCGCGCTCAAGAACCAGAAGGCGCATGGCGGTACGCGGGGCGCAGGAATTGCGCGGCTAAACGATGCACTTTTCGCGCGGCTTGCAAAGCTGCTCGCGCAAAACGACCGGCGGGGGGCGCTGGCGGCTTACATGCAGTATCTCAATGAGCGGTCGGCGACATATATGAAGCTAGAGTCTACGGGAGAGACTGCTTTCGATGGGGACGCGCTCAACGAGGACCCATTTCGCGCCGCGAACGGATATCATCGCATTGCGCTGGACGTGATGAAAGCGCTACGCGGCACGGAGCCGCAACGGCTGATCGTGAATGTGCTCAACCGTGGCTCGATTGACGGCGTGGCAGACGATGATGTGGTGGAGGTTCCGTGCTCCATTGGGAGTGGCAGCATTGCGCCCGAGCGCTGCGGCGCGCTGCCGGCTGCTGTGCGTGGGCTTGTTCTCGCGGTCAAGGAGTATGAGCGCGCAACGATCGAGGCGGCGCTTACTGGATCGAGATTACTGGCGCGCAAGGCGATGCTTCTTTATCCGGCGATCGGCGAATGGGAGCCTTCGGCGGGACTGCTCAGTGATTTGCAGTGCTCGTGTTCGTTGGATGAGGATGCTGCTTCCCTGCCCTTACGGAGTTGAGCACGCTGTGCAATCTCCTAGAGGCGGGGCTTCACCTCCGACTGTAGCGGGGACCTGGAGATCTTCGCTACAGCCGGTCAGGAGACTGGCGCTACTCCTTTTAGCGGATGACTTCTTCGGCGGGCTCGAGGAAATCGAAATCGCAGCCCTCGTTGGCCTGGGTTACGTGTTCGCGGTAAAGAGCGAGATAGCCGCGCTTGTCGGGATCGGATGGACGCTGCCAGGCGGCGCGGCGAGCGGCAAGCTCTTCTTCGCTTACCAGCAGGTCGAGTTTACGGTTGGGAATGTCGAGCTGGATCAGATCGCCATCGCGGACGAGGGCGAGCGGGCCGCCGACGTAGCTCTCAGGCGCGACGTGGAGAACGCAGGCGCCGTAGGCCGTTCCGCTCATGCGCGAGTCCGAGATACGAACCATATCGCGGATTCCCTTTTCGAGCAGCTTTTTGGGGATGGGCAGCATGCCCCACTCCGGCATGCCGGGTCCGCCAAGCGGGCCGGCGTTCTGCAGCACCAGGACGGAGTTCTCGTCGACGACGAGATCAGGGCTGTCGACGCGCTGCTCCATATCGGCGAAGTCTTTGAAGACGACGGCCGGGCCGGTGTGCTGCCAGAATTTGCGGCTGGCGGCAGCGGCCTTGATGACGGCGCCATCGGGCGCGAGACTGCCTCGGAGGATTGCTGTGCCGCCGTTTTCGACAAGCGGATTGGATCGCTCGCGGATGACCTGCGAGTTGTTCACCTTCGCGCCCTCGATGTTTTCGCCGATGGTTTTGCCGTTAACGGTAAGGCAGTCGGTGTGGAGAAGATCGGTGATTTCCGCCATGAGCGCGCGCAGGCCGCCGGCGTAATAGAAATCTTCCATCAGGTACTCGCCGGAGGGGCGGATATTGGCGAGCACCGGAACTTTGTGCGAGATCTCATCGAAGATGCGGAGCGGCAGCTCGAAACCGCAACGGCGCGCGAGGGCGACGAGATGAATGATGGCGTTGGTCGAGCCACCGATGGCCATGTCGACGATGATGGCGTTGCGGAAGGAGTTCTGGCTGAGAATTTCTTTAGGCCTGAGATCTTCCCACGCCATCTCGACGACACGGCGGCCGGTGTCCATCGCCATGCGGGTGTGGTTCGAGTCGGCAGCGGGAATGGAGGACGCGCCGGGCAGCGTCATGCCGAGGACTTCGCTCATGGCCGTCATAGTGGAGGCAGTGCCCATGGTCATGCAGAAGCCAGGCGAGCGCGCGATGCCGGTTTCGATGACGCGCATCTCCTCATCGCCCATGGTTCCGGCGCAGCGCTCGGCCCAATACTTCCACACGTCGGTACCGCTGCCCAGCGGCTTGCCGTTCCAATTGCCGCGCAGCATGGGACCAGCAGGCAGGTAGATGGCGGGCACGTTCATGCTGATGGCGCCCATGAGCAGGCCGGGAGTGGTTTTGTCGCAGCCGCCCATGAGCACTGCGCCATCGATGGGCAGGCTACGCAGCACCTCTTCAGTGTCCATCGCAAGAAGGTTGCGGTAGAGCATGGGGCTGGGCTTCATGTAGGTCTCGGTGATGGTGAAGGCCGGAACCTCGACGGGAAAACCGCCGGCCTGCCAGACGCCGCGCTTGACGGCCTCGGCGCGCTCGCGCAGGTGTGCGTGGCAGGGATTGATCTCGCTCCAGGTGTTGACGATGCCGATGACCGGCTTGCCGATGAAGTCCTCGCGTTGAAAGCCTAGCTGCAGCATGCGCGAACGATGGCCGAAGGCCCGCATGGTGTTGGGACCGAACCAGTTATAACTGCGCAACTGTTCGGGCTTCTTTTTCGAGTTCATTTCGGGCATCCTCTCCTGCGTATGCAACATGAATCTGTGTGGCCAGCAGTCCGGCCAGAATCATACAACCTGCGGCCACCCACAATCCCGCAGTGTAATTTCCGGTGACGTCGCGTAGATAACCAAAGAGCCAGGGGCCAACAAGACCGCCCAGATTGCCGAGCGCGATGAGGCCCACGGCCGTGACCGCGGCGGATTTGCCGAAGAGCGTGGTGGGTAGCGTCCAGAAAGCGGGCATGTAGGCCTGTGCAGTAAAACCGGTGAGGCATAAAAGCGCGACCATGATGCCGTCGTGGTTGCGGGCTATGACGGCCAGCGCCAGCGAGACGCCAGTTGCAAGTACGGGCAGCGCGGTGTGACGGCGCAGCTTTCCGGAGCGCTGCGTCAAGATGCCGTTACCGACGATGCCCAGCGCGCTGCA
>JASIJW010000223.1:0-3362 GCA_030050035.1 Acidobacteriaceae bacterium
CGATTAAATTCGCAATGGAAGGGAAGCCGGATGGCTCGGAGATGAGCCTCGATCTTCCATCCAAGCCGAAGGGACTCGTCGAGACTGTGACACTCCTCAGTCCAACAAAGTTGACTTACTCGGTCTTTATCGATGGCAAGATCGTCCAGCAGGGAACGGATGAGCTCTCCGCGGACGGCAAGACTCTGACGGCGACGTCCTGGATGGTTGGCAAGGAATCAGAGAAGAGAATCGAAGTGTTCGACAAAGAGTAGCTGCGCCTTCTTTTAGCAGTCACTCGCATTCGTTCGCGCAATGGTTCTTATCGGCAAGAGGTCAAATGCAGTGGTAGGAAGGCACCTTTGCTGTCTCAGCCTTTCAGCAATGATTGCGTGCGCGAGTCTGTCCTTGGCCCAATCCGCTGCGCCTCATGAGCCCAGCAACGACCCTCGCCACGTCGATGCCACCCAGTTTGGCGAGCGCATCACTCTCGGTCCCAATTGGCTCTTCGCACCCGGGGACGATCCTGCTTACGCCTCGCCGGCCCTCGAAGATCGCAGGCCCCCGCCCAGCCCGATGGGGTGATTGACCTCCCGCCTTTGCCGCGATGAAGTCGCGTGAAGGATGGGGCAGCCAAATGGATTGATTGGACGACGAGGACGGAAGACGCGGGTGTGCTGGCCGCCACAATTCAGGCCAGGCAGTCCAACTTTGGGCCGGAAATATGCATCGCTGTTATTACTCGGGCCTACATACGTATTGAGAGCAGGGTGAATCAATGCGTCCCAATAGTTATAACGTGCGGGGGGCTGTTTGGATCATCCTTTATCTGTTCTTCGTTCTTGCCCCTCTGTTCGCGCTCCTTACGGGTTCGTTGCCGCCGCCGCGCGATTTCTGGACTGAGTTCTCGGCGGCGATTGGCTTTGCCGGCCTGGCGATTATGGGCCTGCAGTTCGGTCTGACGGCGCGCTTCCGTTTTGTCACCGAGCCATGGGGCGAGGATGTTATCTATCATTTCCACCGCCAGATCTCGCTGCTAGGGGTGGGTCTGGTTGTGGCGCATCCGCTCATCCTGTTCGCCGTACGGCCGGAGTTGATCGCGCTGCTCAATTCCATCACGGCTCCGTGGCGCGCGCGCTTCGCCGCGCTGTCGGTTTACTCGTTGATCGCTCTGGTGGTGATGGCGGTGTGGCGCACAAAGTTAAGAATCAGGTACGAGACGTGGCACCTGACTCATATCCTGCTGGCGATTATCGCCGTCACGGCGGGACTGCTGCATATGGTTGGGTGGGGTTTTTACCTGCACGACCCAAGGAAACGGGCGTTGTGGATCGGCCTGACGATTTTCTGGTTGGCACTGCTGCTTTACGTGCGCATCGCGAAGCCGATGTTTTTGCTTCGCCGGCCGTACCGCATTTCCGAAGTGCGCAAGGAACGCGGCGATACATCGACGCTGGTGATGCAGCCTGATGGTCACCCGGGTTTCCGATTCAGCCCCGGCCAATTCGCGTGGCTGACTGTGTGGGGAAGTCCCTTCAAGATTACGGCGCACCCGTTCTCGTTCTCCTCGAGCGCCGCAGTTAGCGGCGGGCGCGTCGAGATGACGATCAGGAATCTGGGAGACTTCACGAGCGAGATTCACAAGGTGCCGGTAGGGAAACGGGTCTATCTCGATGGACCATACGGCGCGTTCACGATTGGCAATCCGGCAGATATGCATGTGTTGATCGCCGGCGGCATCGGGATTACGCCGATGATGAGCATGATCCGCACGCTCGCCGACCAACGTGACACGCGACCCGTAATCCTGCTCTACGGTAGCGTGGATTGGGAATCGATTACCTTTCGTGAGGAGTTGGAGACGCTGAAGGCTCGGCTCAATCTGAAGGTCGTTCACGTTCTAACGAATCCGCCGGATGGCTGGACGGGTGAGCGGGGCTTCATTACCGCCGAGGTGTTCAAGCGTCATCTGCCGCCGCCCTATGGCGGCCATGAGTACTTCATCTGCGGGCCGAACGTGATGATGGATGCGATTGAAAAGGCACTGGGCGAGATGCATGTGCCAATGTCGAAGTATCATTCCGAGCGCTATAGTTTCGTCTAGTGAGAGGTTGAATGCGCCGTTTGTTTGCCGACCGATTAGTGTTCCTGACAGGAGTGATCGTGATATTGATGTCGATCGCCTTCGCGCTTTTGCGCGTAGCCAGCGGCAGGCAATGATACTGACCAACTGCGAATCAGGAGCAGAGTTTCCGACGCACGTTCCTTGAGGGAATCAAGAATTTCCTGGACCTAAGGACTGGCCGGAGTCTCCACCCATCGATGGATGATTAATCTTCTGTGGCCCGCGTAAGATGCGTCCTTGAGTGGAACAACGCAGACAGACCGGATTGGCTGCGGCCATTGCCGTTGTGACGAGCGAGTCGATTGCTCGGGATATTTTTCTTACGCGTGCGACGATGGCAAAGTCTCTCGGCTTGCCTGCGCTGCTGGCCCCTCAACCATAAAAGGAGAGTTTCCATGCCACATATTGCATTGCCGGAAGGGCTACCTGGAATCCGCGGCGCAATGGCCTTTCGGCCGGAGACGGCGAAGCCACTGAATGAATTGGTAGAAGTGCTGCTGCGCGGACCAAGCACACTTTCACTCGGAGAGCGCGAACTGATCGCCACGTATGTCTCCTATCTGAATGATTGCTATTACTGCCAGATGAGTCACGGGGCGATTGCGGCAGCGCATTTGAACGGCGATGAAGAGCTGGTGAAGCGCGTGAAGGCGGACTTCCATCACGCGGATATTTCCGAAAAGGTGAAAGCGCTGCTGGTAATTGCGGCCAAGGTGCAGAAGGGCGGCAAGAACGTAACCGCGGATGACGTTGTGGATGCGCGCAGTGCGGGCGCGACCGATGTTGAAATCCACGATACGGTGCTTATCGCCGCGGCATTCTGCATGTATAACCGCTACGTGGATGGGCTTGGCACGACGCAGCCTCGCGATGAGGCGTTATACCGTGAACGCGGCAAAGCGGTCGCGCGCGATGGGTACATCGCGATCAGCAAAACGTATCTGCCTGCCGCGACCGCTGCCAGCTGAGACGGCGGGGCGGATCGGGAAATGGCGCCTGATCTGGAATCCCTTGCCGGGCTCAAACAAGGGTAATGCGCTTGCCTGTGCAGCCCATGGAGCCCCGCGCAATCTTACCGGTACGATGTAAAAACTACATCACTTCCGGATCTGTCTGCGGCTTGCGCTTTTTGGTAACTTATTGAATCCATTGCGTACGATCAGCTTCGACCGGTTGGCATCGAAGATGCTATCTCCCTGATCGGGTAGACACGGCCTGTGTATCTCGTTCGACCTCGGAGGCCGGAAGAAATGAGGAG
>JASIJW010000224.1:0-7682 GCA_030050035.1 Acidobacteriaceae bacterium
TACGGTCCGCATATGCCTAGCGGAGCGCTAGTTTCGCATAGCTGGCCAAAAGCCAGCGGAACGAACGTTAGGATCAACACCACGAACAGGAAGTAGCGAATGTGAGCGTTCTTCACGGGTGCAATCTCCTTTTCGGTATGGTTGGCTTGATGAATTTCCGTTTATGAAGGACTTACGGCGAATGGGGCTGCTTACCATAGCATCAGCGGTCTAGCTTCCCGATCCGTCGCGCTAAAGAGCCGGCGGTGGCCCTCAATAGAAGATCTGGAGTAGGAAATCTGGCCCCAACGTCACCGCCACGCGAGCCGCGGACGATTCCCCAGTTAGCCTTTTATGACGCGTACGCGAGGATCCACCGCGATCTCACGCCTGGCGGAACCTTGGTGCGGTGAGCAGTTGAATCGGGAACCAGAGAGTAAACGGGCTCTCGGGATGCAAGTCCCGAGAGCCCGTAGGTCTGCAACAGCTTTCCAAGTTCAGAAGGTGAATCGAGCGCTAAGTGTGATCTGTCTGGGATCCATCATGTTTGGAGACAGAGTTCCGGCGTCGGAATCGCCGTTTTGGCCGATCCCGGCGCCCGAAGTAGGAGCTAGGATTGGAGTGGCAAAGTTATTCTCGACTGCGCTGGGAAGGAAGTTCTGGTGGTTGAACAGGTCAGTGAACTCGCCGAGAAGCTCGAGTTGATACCGTTCCCTGAGCGCAAACTGCCGGGTAACATTCAAGTTCACATTTTGGAAAGAGGGTAAGCGAAGATTGGTGTTGTACTGATTTGTCGTTCCGTACCAATATTGATCGACGGCATATTGGCCATTCGGGAACTGAACGATCTGGTTCGTGAAAGCATCGGGGTTCCACTTCAGGAAAGTGTAAGGGCCAGGAGTAACTTGGTGGCCGTCCGGAAGTGTAACAGTGGTTTTGCCATCATACCAATGCTGCAAGGTCTTAGGAACTTCCAGCGGCTGCCCAGTCGGGATGCACTGAGAATTCATGCTGCCGGTGCAAGAGGGACCCCACGGCTGTCCTGATTGCACAGTGACCACAGTTGCCATTTGCCAGCCACCCGCCAGCGCCCTGGCCACGGGATTGGCAAGCTCATACTTCTGGCCGCTGCCCCATTGATCCAGGTACGACACCACACCGACGAAGCGCTGTGGAACATCGTATCCAAGAAGTCCATTGTTGCTCTGAAGGTTCGCGTAGTTAACTCCACCGGAGCCCGCCAGGTTTCCTTGTTGGTCTTCGGCGTAGGATGAGCCATCCTCCCCGCCCGAGATTCCTGTTGAATGGGACCAATCGTAAATAAATTGTGCTGTCAACCCAGACGAGTAGGAATGCTTCAACTCGAGTTCCAGGGCATTGTACAGTGATGAGCCCAAGTCCTCGACCACTGTATCCCCTAGCAGATCGAGATACCCTTCCGAAGCTTGCATGGCTGTGATTGTTCCCTCGCCGATGCTGCCCGTTGCGTGATTGATCAAAGCGGGCAATGGGTTTGCGACTTGGGCCTGCGACGGATCATTCGTACCGCTGGAGTTGAGCCACGCGCTTCGCCAATTCATCAGGGTCGCTTGTGGAATTTGCCAAGTGCCGTTCAGAGGAAAAGTACGCCAGGGAAGATGGCTGCCTTTCGTTCCAACATACCCTGCGGACGCGAGCCAGCCATGGACTTGACGCTCCACGAAGACGTTCCATTGATCCACATAGGCGTTGTGGAAGCCTTTGCGCATGAACATGTCGACGCTCGCTGAGCCGTTCTCATCGCCATAGATGTCCGGACTTTGCACAGCCGCCCCCGGAGCGAGAAGCGGCGTCGTGTCTGCCTCATCCTCAAGGCGCCCTACTGGCAGTCCGTTATAGGCGGTGGTGATCCCGGTCCCGTAAGGGGTCATTTCCGTGCCGCCCTCCCACGCACCACCGCCATAGATCATTCCATTTGCGTTATAGCCAGTGTTGCTTTGCGCGTAAATTCGCCCATAGCCGCCACGAATTACGGTCAGATTTGTCAACCGATACGCCGCGCCTACGCGAGGTGAAATGTCGTTATATTCCGTGTCCCACATATTCCGGGAATAACCGTTTGTTCCGGGGAAAGCAAATGCTCCCATTCCCGCCTGTGGATTCTGATTGACAAGGTTCTGCGTGGAGCTGTCGAAGCTTAGGGTAAACGGACTTGCCGCAGTCGTGTCGATATCGTATTCATGGTTGTGCCGAGCCGTTGGCCCAGGCTGTATCTCATAGCGAAGTCCAAGATTGATGGTCAGCTTGCTTGTCGCCTTCCAGTCATTCTGGGAATACACGGCAAAAAGTCGATCGGTCAGCGCCGGAACAGGCGAACTGCCAGGATCAAACCGCCAGCCCATCACGCCTATGGCTCCCATCGCGTAGGGAATACCACTCTGCTGCGGGGTAACGTTTAATGAACCATCTGAGGAGCCGTCCGACAAGGTATATTGCTCGCAGTAGCACTCAGTTTCGTAGGAACCGAGAGAGGGGGTATTCCATTCTATGTCCGCCCAATTGCTTTGGTAGATGCGATTGTCAAGACCATTTTTTAGTGTCCATTTGCCGATCACCTTGGTGATGCTGCCGTTGAAATCGTAGTTATTCTGATGCTCGTTCTTCCATACCCAGTTCCCGTCATTCAATGCCTGGCTATACGCAGCCCCATAGCCGAGGGAGTAGACAGACGGAGCCGTCCCGGGAAGAGTGATATAACTTTGCACGGTGGACGGCATGCCCCAGGCTGTATAATTTGCCGCGGTCCACGGACTGTTTGTTCCGGGGTAGGAAACCCCTGAAGTGGGGTAGGTGGACTGAGCCGACACCCGCTGAAAACCAGCGTGAAGGTCGATAAAGGTGGTCGGGTTCAGCGTAATGATGTCGCCAATCGCAGCGCTGGGATTGTTGTCGAGATTGTTGTTGGACGACTGCCATCTCCAGGGACTCGAATTGCCCCACGCGTTAGCTCCAATTTGGGAACCATTCTGCACCCCTCCGGAAAGATAGAAGGAGTTCTTCCCAAAATGAAAGTCCATGCGCGTATTCAAATTATTGCGCGTTGTGGGGCTCGTGCCGTTATATAGAAAGTTGTCATCTCCATAAACATCGCTCGCCGCGTGGTTCGGCTCCGGAAAGGCCTGTAGGTACATCAGGCCATATGGATCTGGATTTGTAATAACCGAACCGCAACCGTACGAGCTACAGTTCGTGCTCTGAGGATACAGCGATCTTTGATAGACGTTGGTACTGCCAGAAACCAGCGTCGCTGAAAATGGGTTATAAATCGTGACAGGCACCGGATTACCGATTGCATTTTTAATCACGGTCTCGCCAAAATCGCCCTGCCGCTGAAGATCTGTCGGAACCGTGGCGAATCCGTCGAAAGGCAGAACATTCCAGAGCCGATCGAAGGCGACAAAGAAGAATACCTTGTTTTTCCCGTTGAAAAGCTTGGGGAAAACAACCGGCCCTCCGATGCTGCCGCCTGCTTCGTCGACGCGGTATTCTCCGCGCGGAACACCTTCCATGTCATTTTCAAGACCGTTCGCGTTTAGCATTTCATTTCGCATGTTGTAGAAGAGATCACCGTGAAAAGTATTCGTGCCGCTCTTGGTGACCATCTGGATTATGGCTTGGCCCCCGCCTAGATCGGCAGAAAGATCGTTCGTAGAGACGGTGACTTCCTGCAGAGCGTCTCGATTGGGCATGACTGTGACTTCGTGCCAGCCTGAGCCCTGCACTGGAACGCCATCAAGCTGAACGTCATCGGTTCCAAGCATGCCGCCGTTCACTCTGATCGCGGAGTACTCCTGGCGAGCGGTATAGCCCACACCGAGATTTTCGTCGCTGTACATGACCGGAGACGGCGTCACGCCTGCCTGCAGGGTCGCGTAGTACAACGGATTATTGTTGATATTGGGCACATTGTTAATTACATGCGTATCGACCGATCCCGCCACCGTCGCGCTTTCGGTCTGCAGCTCCGCAGTAGCGGCTGTAACTTGAACCACTTGACTTGTTGCGCCCACTGCGAGCTTAGCGTTAACTTGCACCGTAATGCCCGTTGCCACCACAATGTCGTCTACACGGTAGGTCTTGAATCCCGGCGCATCGATTGAGACGGCATATCGACCGGCCGCGAGATAAGGCAAGGCGTAATCGCCTGCGGGCCCGGACTGCGTTTTTGCTGTTTCGTTCGTGAGTTGGTTCGTTACTGTCACAATCGCCTGGGGAACAACCGCGCCGCTTTGATCGGTTACAGTGCCGGTAATGGTGCTGTTTCTTACCTGCGCCAAAGCCGCACTGATGCTGAGCGAGAATGCCAAAAGCGCGATTAAAGCCTTCGCAATTCCCGCCATTCCCATCCAATGTGTCCAAAACTTCCTAGCTTTCATTTGGTCCTCCATCTGGTCCTCCCTTGAGTTCAACGCTCAGCTTCTATTTGAAGCCGGCAACTGAAAGATCAGCTACGAACCGTCAGATTCTTTGTGGCCGACTATGAGTGGAATTGCCTGTTGGGAACCGCTTCGCAGAGTCAATTCTCCGCTCCGTATCCGCCTCATGCCTCGGCCTCCTTCCCCGCGTCCAACCCGCTCTCCATTGGTCGCCGCCAATTGTTAGAGATCGCTTGGCATGGCGGCAGCACCGAGCGAATTCTTCAAAAAAGAGAGAGGCGAAGCAACTTTCGAGTTCTTCTCCGCCCGTTTTTCTGGGCCAAAAAGTTGATATATCACTTATGAGTAGACTGTCAAGAAAAAAATAAAATATTCTTTTGCCTGGCGTACGATCCCCTGGAAAACTCCGTGAAGCTGTTGATTTTGCACCGCGTTATGATTCTCTGGTTGGCCATAACGGCGAACATGCCGCTCATATGGTCGGCACCACCTTCCCTGCCCAGTTCCCGTAATCAGAGTGGGGACGATGCGAACGGGTTTCCTGGCGCGATAGGCGCGGTTCCGCCTTGCCCGATCCCAAAATTCCTATTGCCAACGCCGCCTGTTTCCGATGCCATGCTGCCGCGTGCACAAAGCAAGAAACCCGCGATGGGTTGGAACGATTGGATTTACGGAGAAGGATATTGGGAGCGCGATATTCGGAACCGGCAGAGCGTGGGTCGCAGGCGGGTAAGCTATCCTTACGCAACCATTGGCTGGATCCAACGCTACTGCAGTAAGGAGTCGGTGGAAAAAACGCCATCATCTAAGATGTTGATCCGCACCGTTTTCCTGGCACGAATAGCGGCGGAATTGGGGTCTAAACGGTATCCACGAGGCCGAGGTTCAACGGATAGGGGCGCGGCCTGATCTTGGAGTCTGGATTCGACGCATCTTCCGTTCCTGTTTTGCGGCATGCAAGCAGATGAGGCGAGTTGGCTTGGCTTCAAGCCTCTCCCGACAATTGCATCGACCCAAATATATCTTCTTGCCGAGAGCACGCACTTGCGTATTAGCCCAAGGTCGACTTGCGGCGAGCCGGTCATTCTCCAATCCTCAATGATGGGCCTCGGATAGCCATAACCATCAGGACGCCCAGCAGTGACCATGGGGCAAATCGCGCCTGGCCATGCCCTGACTGAATAGGCAGATAACATACCAGGCCTCTGAATTGCACTATTTTCCCATGACCTCACATGCGGGTTTTTTACTCGACGGTGCAGATTGCGCCCCGCAGTTCTTTATCTCCGACTGGCTCCTAGTCCATTGATTGACATATCAGGATTGGGCGGCATAGTCTGGTTCGATCAGTATGAGAGGAGCGGTGAAATGTGGTCCAAACTGACCCAAGGTTTGCTCGAACTCTGGGCTTGACTGCGTTGGGTACCGCATCCACATACGGTCGGGGTCGCGACGCAAGCCGCTCGACTATACTCGACAATCAACGTCTCCGCTCCGGTTCCGTGCCGCGGCGCACCCCGATTGGCGTAGTTACGCGGAGGACAGCCAGGAGCATTTCCACGTATCGGGGCCTCGCCAAAATCGGATTCGCGATGACAGCCTGCCTGAGTGTGGGCGGTCTGGTTGTATGCCCCGGCGCAGGGGCGGAGTGCACGGGCCCGGCTTCGCTGGAAGCGCGAATTCACGCCCATCATGATGCCGGCGCCTATGCTGAATTGGGCGTCTGGTTTTACCAGAATCGCCAGCCGGAATGTGCGGCGGAAACCTACCGGTCAGGGCTGAAGCTGGCACCGGACTCAGGGCGGCTAAACTTTCTGCTGGGTAGCAGCCTCTATGCCGCGGGCCATCTCGAAGAAGCCGTTGCGCCGCTCAAGAAGGCTGCCCGTCTGAATCCCCAGGAGTTGCAAGTGCATCTTCTGCTGGGCGGGGCACTGGCCCAACTCGGCCGCAATCAGGAAGCAGCTTCCGAGTGGAGCGTTGCTCTGAAGATCGATCCCAACTCCAAGGTTGCGCTCGACGGCCAGGCCAAAAGCCTGATCGCCGCCGGGGATTACGCATCGGTGATCCGCAATTTGCGCAGCGTGGCGCGCGATGACAACCTGACCCTCGATCTGGCCCTCGCATACAGAAATTCGGGCATGCTGGACGAAGTCGAGCAGACGCTGAAACAAGGCCTGGACGCCAATCCTGACTCCGATGCTTTGACCACAGCTCTGATCTCTCTCTACTACAAAACGAACTATGCGGCGGCGACCGAGTTGGCGGAAAAGATCGCCCGTCAGAAACCCGGCGATCTGGAAGCACAGCGGATTTATCTCCGGACTCTGGTGATGATCGGCGACAAAGATCGCGCCGTGCCACTCGGGCGCAAACTGCTGGCGCGGGCCCCGCACGATGCCGATTTGCTGAACATGAATGGCGTGCTGGAGAGGGAGGCGGGAGACTATCAGGCCGCCCGTAAGCACCTTGAAGAAGCTGTGGCGCTTAACTCCAGCGACCCTGACCCGCGCATAAACCTGGCCCTTGTTCTGGCGGCGCTGAACGATCCCGCCGGAGCAAAGATTCAGTTTGAAAAGGCCCTAGCACTCGGCAGGGACGAACCGCAGGTTCACTTCGAGCTGGCCAAGGTTCTGCGCACTCTGGGTGAGACGGAAGCGGCGCAGCAGCAGTTCGCGCTCTACCAGCAAAAGCGGAAGCAGGAGTCGGATCTGACTCTTGCCGCATCCGAGGTAGCCCAGGCCGCCGAGGCCGTGAAGGCGGGAGATAACCAGAAGGCTGCAGGGCTATATCGGCAAGCCTGCGCCATGGAACCGCAGAACCCCAAGCTGGCCTATGAATTAGCGCTCGTTCTGGATAATCTGGGCGACCGGGCGGGCGAGCGGGCCGCGCTGGAACAGGCCATCCAGGCCAATCCCCATTTTGTCCCGGCGCAGTACCAGCTCGGCTCCATGGATTTACAGGCCGGCGACAACGCCGGCGCCGAGCGGCAGTTCCGGCTGACCGCCGAAGAGGCTCCGGACAATGCCCAGGCGTGGATCGGGCTGGCAGCTGCGTTGGGCGCTGAATCCCGCTTTGAAGAAGAGCGCAAGGCCGCAGCCACTGCACTCCGGCTCGACCCGAACAACGAGGTGCGCCTCGACTATTTGCTCGGTAGCAGTCTTTATGCCGCTGGCCATTTCAAAGAAGCCGTTGCGCCGCTCAAGAAAGCGGTTGGTCTTGATCCCCAGGAATTGCAAGCGCATCTGCTGCTGGGTGCGGCCCTTTCCCGACTCAGCCGCAACCAGGAAG
>JASIJW010000225.1:0-11476 GCA_030050035.1 Acidobacteriaceae bacterium
CCGCATCAAACAACTGGCCCCCCAATCCCGATGAAGTGGACTTCCTGCTTCAACCCGACACCAGCATTCCCTCCTACTATCAATTTGCCGCGACCCCGCAGGGCCTGACATTTGGCTGCAATCGGCAGTTGAGTTCCGATCCTGGTGTCGTTGCGGATGAGGCCGCAAGCTCAAGACATTCGTCGGCCAATGTCAGCAAAGTAGAAGCGTTTGAAGCGAGTGTGGTCAGGAAAACCGATGAATGGGTTGTATTCTTCCAGATACCCTGGCAGACACTGGGGGGGAAGCCTCACTCCAATTTTGGTTTTCTGCCGATGCGTACTCGCTGGCGAAATGGTGAGTTCAGCAGCCCTGTGGCAATCGATTTCAACGAATGCATGCCGGTTGACCTGTTAATTGAAACTCACTTTTCGGGCGCTGCACAGGCCGAGGTTTCTCAAAGCAGCCTATGTCAGTTGCCTTCCGGCATGCTTCGCTGGCAAAGGCCCGCAACGCTGACTTATCCCGATGTCAAAACGTGCCAACAAATCTGGTCGATGGAATCGTCGTTGGCCACACCAACGGATAAGAGTAATTTGGCGCAACGGCTCTATCTCACGCAACGTTGGCTGGACCTGATGACCCTGGAAGGGTTCGTGCCATACCCTCGGGCTTGGGGCATTCTAAAGAATGACTTCACGCTGGCTCTCATCCGGCAGAGAGTGAACGCCGCTTTGCAGAAAAATGATCACGAGCAGGCATGTCAACTGCTGGACACCTATCTGAGCCAGCTGGATAAGATGTCCCGCTGGTGGTATGCGGATGGCTCTCCGGGAGACATTCTGGAGGATGAATGGAAACCCATCACAAGCGCGGACAATCTGGAGATACAAGACAAAACGCTGCTGATGCAGTGTGCGGCGGGTGGGCAGAAAGTTGACCTGCACCTTTCCCTGCCATCGACGGGCGGCGTAAGGATTTGTGGGAGTGACGAAGGTTATTGGAGACCGGATGGTTTGTTGCCACTAAAAGCCAAGCAGACCTCCAACTCATGTTCTATCGAAACCGCCGACGGCAGGATTGTCATTGATCGGAGACCGTTCTCGATTTCCTTCTACGACGGTGCTGGAAATCGGGTGATGCAAATCGGCGCCAAGGACCTCGCTTTTCGGTTTAGTGCGGATGGCAGGATCGCTGCAGTAAATTTCAGAAATCATCTCGATCCCAACGAGGTTATCTATGGCTTCGGGGAGAAATACGATCACTTTGATCAAAATGGAAATGTGTTGACGCTTTGGGGAACGGATGACTGGGTAGGAAACGGGTTAGGGTTGGCGAATACGACGTACAAAAGTCTACCCATTTTTCACAGCTCCAAAGGTTATATGGCGTTTTCCAACTCGTCCTATCGTTTAAGGGCTGACATCGGAAAAACGGATCCAAACAAATATCGCCTTACGCAACTAGGTCCGATACTTGACTATTATTTTTGGATCGGAACGCCTGAAAAGACGTTGCCATCCTATACAGCACTAACCGGAAGACCTCCGCTGCCGCCAAATGGGCTTTTGAGCCGTGGATGGGCAGAGGCGGCGAAGCCTGGGCGAGCGGCCCGCTGCACAACGCGGTTGCGGAAGAAGAAAGCGTCGCTCTGCGTTTTGCAGAGTTGGATATTCCTCATTCTGCGATTTATGCCGAAGGTCCATCCGCTCTTTCGCCAGAATTGAATCAATTCATGGCGGCACGCGGGATCAGGGTGCTGGGCTATTTTTATCCCGTCATTCCGCTCGCTCGGCAAGAACGGCTCATGCCGGAACTGAAGCAGTCCGAAGTCCCCTATCTGCGCTTTGCAAACGGGGACGTTGCCCCGGGTCCCGGTGACACTTACGCGGATTTCACAAACCCGAAGGCCTTAGAGCTCTGCCGGCGGGCGTTGAGGGAGGCCTTGGATCTTGGCGAGGCCGGAAGCATGGTGGACTTCGGCGATATGACACCGGATGGTGCGGTCTTTTATGACGGCCAACACGGCGCCGAGATGCACAATTTTTTCTACTATGACTATCAACGGACTGTGAGCGAGGTGTTCCAGGAGAAACGCGGGGATGATTTCATCTTGTATGCCAGAGGGGCTGCACCTGGCACGCAAAGGTGGGTCGGCCAATTTGCAGGCGATCATCCTGCCAACTTCAACGGCCTTAAGCACGTGTTAACCGGAGCGCTCAACCTGTGCGCCTGTGGCTATTCGAACTGGGGCAGTGACATTGGCGGATATTTCGGCTTTCCGCAGCCGGCAGTGTATATGCGGTGGTTTCAATTTGGATGTTTTAGTCCTTTAATGCGCCCACACGGCACGGCGCCGCGCGAGCCGTGGCATTATGGCGACGCAGCAGTAACGAACTATAAGTTTCTAGCCTGGACGCGCGAGAACATTTTGAATTATACGTATAACGCCGCGGCGATTGCGCATAAGACAGGCATTTCCATCATGCGGTCGATGCCAGTAGCCTTCCCGAATGAACAGGAAACAGCCGCCACTCCCGATCAATACATGTTTGGTCCGGACCTGCTCGTTGCACCAGTCATCAGCGAAGATACCTTGAGGACCATTGCGTTTCCATCCGGGGTATGGACGAGCTTGTGGAACGGCAAAACAGTCTCTGGGCCAGCAAAGCTCAAGGTTGACGCACCGTTAGATACCATTCCTGTCTATTTAAGGCCAGGGGCGGTCGTGCCTGTACAGCTAAATCGGCAGCTACAGTTTGGAAGTAGCATGACAAGTGGCCGTGTCGAAGCGCTCGTTGTTACTTCTCCTGGCAAAGATGAGAAAGTGTCTCTGCTCAACGCGCGTGGTGAGGATGCGAAAGTCACCGTAGAATCAGGACCTGGCGGTGTTGGCTGGACGCTCGAGAATCTTCCTGAAATGGATTACTTGCTGGTTTATGGTGCAGCTTCTGCATTATCCATAAGAGTGAATGGCGAAGTGTTGCCGAGAATGACGACAGCCAATCCAGACTCGATGACGACTGGTTGGGTAATCGACCCATCCTGCAACCGGCTAGTGATCTGTCTGCCGCCGCGTCAGCGTGAACACAGCGAACCGATAACAAAGATTGAGGTGGAATTCAATCCGGGCAAGGGATAGAAGCGCTATATGCGATGAAGAAGTCGACGATTCTTGTAAGCATATTGGGTAGTCGAGCTTACGGGTCTAGTCGTATGAGCGCTCCTCTTCAACTTGCATCAAACAATTTTCCCGGAATTACACTTTTGAGGGTTGGTTAAAAAGGTACGTCAAGCGGGTAGGCAGCCAACAGTGCACGAATGCGGCCCTTCAGCGTCGGAGACCGAAGCCAGAGGCAAGCGGATGATGGCGCGGGCGCCTTTGCCGTCTTCCCGGTTGGCGAGCGAGATTTCTCCGCCGTGCGCGCGGGCGATCTGTTGCGCCAGGGCAAGGCCTATCCCGCTGCCCGTGGACTTCGTTGTGTAAAACGGAACAAAAAGGTTCTCAGGGTTGGCGATGCCCAGTCCGCGGTCTTCAATGACAATATGAACACTCGCGTCAACCAGCCCCCAGCTTGCGTCCACAGGATGACTGCCGTTGGCAAGAGAAGCATCGACAGCGTTGGCAAGCAGGTTGATCAACATCTGTTCCAGTTGGTCGGGATCGGCATAGAGAGTGATAGGTGGGCCGGCGGTAAGTTGTACAGGAAGACGCTGCTCCAGTATTCTGACGCGCTCGATCAAAGGGCTAAGCGCAATGGGCCGGATGCGCGGCGGAGGCAGCTGCGCCAGTTGCCGGTAAGACTGCACGAAGCGGTGTAGAGCGTCGGCGCGGCTCTCAATGACACCCAAGCCGCGGCGAAAGTCTTCAAGATTGTTTTCGTCATGGTGCATGATGCCGACCCGCGACAGCAGGCTGCCGGCAATGGACTTAATCGGCGCCAGGGAGTTCGAGAGCTCGTGACCAAGCACGCGGATCAGGCGCTTCCAGGCGGTCTGCTGTTCTTCCTGGAGCGGGACGCTGACGTCGGCGAGCACTAGCAGCGTGTGGGGGGCTCCGTCCTGACGGAAGCTGGCTTTGCGCAGGAGCCAGCGTGCCGGTGTGGCGCCGAAGGAATGAATGGACTGATCCGGCGCGCCGAGCAGGTCATTTAGGCCCAACTCGCTTGCGGAACGGTCCAGGCATCGCGAAGAGGGGCGATCGAGCAGCTTGAGGCCTGCGCTGTTGACGAGTTGCAGTCGGTCCTCGCGATCGAAGGCGAAGAGCGGCGCGTGCATTACCTCCAGGATGCGGGCCAGCAGCGCGGTAGCTTCCAGCGAACGCACGCGCTGCTTTTGTAGCAGATCGGCCAGGGCATTGATTTCGCCGGCCAACTCGCCCAGTGCATCGTGGCCGCCGGCGCCGCGAGCGCGAAAGGAATAGTCGCCTTCACGGAGCGACGAAACCACGTTCGAGAGCGTCTGTACCGGGCGGGCAATACCATCCACGAGAGCCGACGCTGCGAGCGCGAGGTAGATGAGCAGACAGATACCGAGCAGCAGAGCAGGCACGAGATCCAGCTGGCGCTGATAGAGGAAGATGCCGAGGAAGACAAGTGCGGGCAGGCAGAGCAGAATGGAATAAAGCCATGCCCGGCGAATGGCTTGGCGGGGACGGCGGCTCGCTCTTGCTTCATAGCCCATACTTTTCCATGCGCCGGTAGAGCGCCGCGCGGCTCAGCCCTAACGATTCGGCAGCCTGGGAGATGTTGCCGTCGCAGCGGCGCAGAACCTTGCGGATCAGCATGGCCTCCATTTCATCTATGCTTATGGTTTCAGCTGATAGTGCACTCTGGCGCGCGCCTGAGATGGAGAGATTGACCGGCTCAATTTCTTCACCGGCGCAAAGAAGCAGTGCGCGCTCGATGCTGTGTTCAAGTTCGCGCACATTCCCAGGCCAGGGATACTGCATCATCTGCTGCATGGCTGCTGCCGAAATACTATTCATCTGCTTGCGATAGCGAGTGCGAAGCTGGGCCAGAAAGTGCTGCGCGAGCAGCGGAATATCTTCCCGCCGGTCGCGCAGCGGCGGCAAATGAATCTCCACGGTATTGATCCGGAAGAGCAGGTCTTCGCGAAAGTTGCCCGCCTTGGCCTCATCATGGAGCTGCGCATTGGTGGCGCAGAGCAGGCGCACATCCACGCGCCGGGTTTGTGACGATCCGACGCGCTCCAATTCGCCGGTCTCCAGGACGCGCAAGAGTTTGGCCTGCTGGCGCAGCGGGACATTGGCAATTTCATCCAGAAAGAGCGTGCCGCCGTGGGCAAGCTCGAAGCGGCCGACGCGGTCGGTGCGCGCGTCAGTGAAAGCGCCCTTCACATGCCCAAAGAATTCACTTTCAAAGGTTCCTTCGGGCAAACCGCCGGCGTTCACCGCAACCAATGGCATGCGGGCGCGCGGCGACGCGGCGTGAAGCAGGCGCGCGACGATTTCTTTACCCGTGCCGTGCTCGCCGGTGATGAGCACATTGGCATCAGAGGGGCCAACGCGTGCGATCAGTTCGAGTACCGGCTGCATTGACGGGGCGGAAGCGACAAACTCCGGCATGCCTTCGGCGCGGAGCAGGCGATTCTCAAGTTCGAGCTGACGAGCCCGGCGCAACGCCTGGCGCAGTTCCGCGTGGATGCGGATGAGCGAGAGCAGCCGCTCATTTTCCCAGGGTTTCTGGATAAAATCCCGTGCGCCGCGCTTAATGCTTTCGACGGCCAGGTCGATGTTTCCCCACGCCGTCATCACGATTACCGGAAGCCGCGAGTCAAACTCCTGAATGCTGGCCAGCAGGCCAAGGCCTTCGCTGCCGGAAGTGGTGTCGCGCGTATAGTTCAGGTCGATCAACAGCACATCGTACTCGCGCTCGCTCAGAGCCTCCATTAGCAACTGCGGCGACCGCGCGCAGTCTACATCGATGCCCTGTGGCTTAAGCAGTAGCTCGACCGCCTCCAGAATGTGTTGTTGGTCGTCCGCAACCAGAACTCGGATTCTATTTTCATTCGTGGAGATGGTTCGCCTCCACAACTCCTGACTGCGACTCCGGCGACGCGTTTCCGTCGTTCGGGGAACCTGATTTCGCAACTGCGATGGAGATGCCATAGTCGTCGAGAATCGATCCGGTGGCTCGCCGCAGTTCAATGCGGGCCTTTTCATATGCGGTTTCCGCGTCAACCAGTGCTGATTCGGCTTGCGCCAGATCATTATCTGCGGAAAGTGTTTGTTGGTTTGAGCCTGCGCCCAGCTTCTGCTCCTGCTGCATAATGTTCAGCGTCTTCTGAGTCAGGTCGCGCGCCTGGCGCGCCGCTTGCACCCGGCTTGCGCCCTGCTCCAAAGCATAGCGCGCATTCCGGACTTCAATGCGGATTTTCTTTCTCAATTCCTCAAAGTACACCTGTGACTGCCGGTACTCAAGCTCCGTGCGCTCCTGGTCGGCTTTGGCAATCCGATTGCGCAATGGCACGGTCAATTGAATGCCAACCTGATACTCGGGCGCACTATTATCGAAAGCGCTCTCAAGCGCGCCGCCAAAACTCACAGGCAGAGTTGTTGTGACCGCGGGATTGGCATAATTGACGCTTTTCTCTCCGGCGAGGCCGGTACCAGCATATAGGCCATAAACGTTCAACTGCGGCAGCAGCGCATTCCGAGCGGTTTTCCGGCTCAACTTACTGTTCTCGAGACTGAGACTCTGTTCCTGCAGTTCTGGCCGGCTCTTGAGTGCTCTGTCGATCATATTTTCAACCGGCTCAGTGATCGGTTCAATTTGGCTCGCGATATGGTCCGTCGGCACAACCGGCATTTCTTCCAGTTGGGGATCGTCGAGACTCCTGGTAATCGCGTTCTTCATGTAGAGTTCCTGCAGTTCCAGGTTGGTTCGGGCAACTGTAAGATCTTGCTCGCGCTGCGCCAGATCACCTTCGGCCTTCAACACATCCATCTCTGGAATTGCCTGCAGTTCGAGCTGCTTGCGGGCCGTGTTCAGGGTCTCGGTTGCGAACGCTACGGAGCGTTCCTCCACCTGCTCATCGTCATACGCGCTGACGAGATCCCAGTAGATATCGCAGATTTGCGTAACTGTGGCGATCACTTGTGCCTTGAATGCGATGTCTGAAATCTTCTGGTTGGTCTTTGCAATGCGTAGATAGCGCAGATTTGGGCCGAATCCAAAACCCGCGAGCAGCGGTTGCGATACGATTGCCTGCACTTTGGACGTCAGATTCGGGCTGAAAAAATCGTAAATACCATTCGAAGTGCTGCGCGAATTGATCCAGTTCACCTGCAGGCTTCCGCCAGTGGCAAAGTTTTGGTTGTAGTTTACGGATCCTGCGATGGTATTCACCTTGTAGACATTTACGCCTTCCAACTGGAAGTTGGAGAGTTCTTGCTCCGAGTGATCCACCAGGCCCGAGGCGGTGATTACCGGATCGAATCCGGGCACCGGTGTTCCAGTTCCCAAAGTGCTTTGCACGATTCCCGCGGAGCCAGCTCCAGCTCCGCCCGCGCCTGTGCTGGTGCCACCCGCGCCGGTACCTGCACCGGTGCCACTTGCGCCGCCACCGGGAGTTCCCGTCACCACGCCGGTATTGACGCCACGATCCTGACCGCCCGCGGCCGTGCGCAAAATATCTGCTTGCGCTATAGGCAGATTGTAGCGTGCAATCACAATGTCGAGATTGTTCTCAAGTGCCAGGTCGATCGCGTCGCGCAGAGACAGGTAAAGCTTGCCGTCGCGGATCAGCGTGTCAAGTCGCGGAGAGTTTGCCATATTGGGTGGAGGCACAGTGACGCCGCGATAAGCGTCAAGCGGATTCAGCGAGCGATGCTGCAACTGATACCAGGGAATCCGATTTTGCGCGCCAGAGATTGGCGCGGCCCCTACCGTGCTCTGAACGGATGCCGGCGCAGTGGGTGGTGCAGCCAAGGCGAAATTTGCCTCCAAAAGAAGAATCATCGCCGCGCCGGTAATGCGTTTCAGAAAACTCCTATCATGACTCACGGATGACCATCCTTGGTTCGCTGAGCGCGGTGCATCGATCACCTGGCTCACCTCGTCCCTGCGGCAATTTGGCCTGCGATGCTTTCGTCGCGCACGATCCATCCGTCGCGCAATTCGATCAAGCGGTTACCGTACTGTGCGTTGGATTCAGAGTGTGTTACCTGCACTATGGTCGTCCCCTCCTGATTGAGTTCACAAAACATCTGCATGATCTCCTGGCCCTGCGTGGAGTGCAGGTTGCCGGTCGGTTCGTCGGCCAAAAGCAATGCAGGAGCGTGCACCACGGCGCGAGCGATACCGACCAATTGCTGCTGCCCGCCGGAAAGCTGCGAAGGGAACAGATCTTTTTTTGCCGTCATCTGGAAACGGTCGAGAATATCGGCGACTAATCCCTGGCGCACCCTAACCGGTAGGTCCTTGTACGAGAGCGGCAGGTCGATATTTTCGGCCACCGTAAGATCATCGAGTAGGTGGTAGCTCTGGAAAACCATGCCGATGCGCTGACGTGCAAAGTCGGCGCGCTGCTTACGGTTGTAGTCGTGTAACGGTACCTCATCGAACTGATACTCGCCCTGCCAGCCGTCATCGAGCAGAGCAAGCACGTTTAAGAGCGACGATTTTCCTGCTCCCGACGGCCCCATGATCGTGACAAAGTCTCCTCTACGAATGGTGAGGCCGACGCGGCGCAGCACCCATTCCTCGGTATGACCGGCTTTGTAACTTCGCTCGATGTTACTCAGTTCAATCATGACGCTCACCACACCCGGTCAATGCTGTGTTTGTTTTTGTCAGGGTCACTCTGTCCGCAATGCCTGCATTGGCTCGATCGAAGCGGCGCGCCGCGCGGGAATGAAGGCTGCGGCAGCCGCGAAGATCACCAGCAACAGCGGCGCTCCGGCAAGGGCAGTCGGATCATAGCTGTCTACGTTGTAGAGCAGGACTTTCATTAGGTAGCCGACATAAAGCGCGGCCGGAATACCCAGCACGAGGCCGACCAAAATTTGCCAGAGAGCGCCGCGCATCACCATGTTGACCACGCTCGGCCGAGTCGCGCCCAGGGCCATGCGAATTCCGATCTCGCCTGTGCGCCGTGCCACAAAATAGGACATCACTCCATACAGACCGACCGAGGCGAGCACCAATGCCAGCAATCCGAAAAGTCCGGTCAGGCGAGACACCAGCCGTTCCTGATTGAAGTTGCCTGCCAACTGATTGCTGAAAGAGCGCAGGTCGCTCACCGTAAGATTGGGATCGATGCCGGCAAACGTGTTGCGAACAAGCGCGTCCACATTTGGCGGTGCTGCATGAAAATTGAGAATCATCGCGTTCACAAACATTGACCGCGTCTCGCCGCGAGCCAATCCCTGATCCTTGTAGTCCATATACTGCTGTGTGAGCGGGCGCAGAAACACTGGATGAACATTCTCGTGCGAATACTGCAGATTCATCTTGAAGTCGCGGAATACGCCCACGATTTCAAAGCTCCCGGAGTACTCTGGCATGGCTTGGCCGAATCTTTTGCCAATGGGGTCCTGATTGGAGAAGAATTTTTTCGCGAAGGCTTCGTTCACAAGGGCCACTTCCGGAGATGTGGCTGTGTCCTGCTCCGTGAATCCGCGGCCGCGCACGATCGGGACGCCGATGGTATCGAGAAAATGCGTATCCACACGGTCCCATGTCGAGTCGCAGTCCTGGCCGTGCTGCGGCGCGGGATGCCCCTGCTGGATCACGCAATCGCTCCAGTTGTCGCCTTCAAGTGGGCTGTAAGTTGCAAGGCTCACGCTGGCGACGCCAGGAAGTGCGGAGAAGCGATCCTGCATTTCGCGATAGAGCGCAGGCAGCTTGTCGATGGTGTAACCCGCTCCCTGGGGATCGAAGTGCGCGACGTAGCGATTGGCTGTGACGACGCCGAAGTTCTGGCTCTCCAGGTTGGTGAGCGTCTTGGTCATGAGAATCGCGCCGGCGAGCAGCACCACGGAGAGTGCGGCCTGAAAAACAACCAGCGCTTTTTGTGGCAGCGAAGAGCGGTCGCGCGTGGTCCGGCTCGCGCCTTTTAAAGCCTCAGCCGGTTGAGCATGGAACGAAAGCCATGCCGGTGCCGCGCCGAACAGAACGCCGGTGATAACAGAAATGAGCAAGGCAAAGCCCAGCACTGGCAGCGACGGGCTGGCGCTGATGGGCATATGCCTGGCGTCGGGAAAGACGAGAGCCAGGATCGTGCGGCAGCCGGCGTAAGCCACGATCAGCCCAACCAGGCCTCCCAGGCAGCTCAGGACAATGCTCTCGGTAAGAATCTCGCGCAAGATGCGCCGCCTGCCTGCGCCGAGGGCCGTCCGCAATGCAATGCCGGCGCGGCGCGTTGTGGTGCGCGCCAGCATCAGGTTAGCGATGTTGGCGCAGGCGATAAGCAACACAAGCGTAGAAAGAGCCATGAGCATCCTGAGGCCCTTGCCTGTTTCATCCTGGAGATTCTGGATGCCGCCGCCGCCCGGCGAAAGGACAACGTGCATTCTGGGAATGAGCGCAGCTCCGCCGTTAGCGACCATATCCGGACGCGACAAAAGCCACTGTCGCAACGCAACCGTAAGCTTACTTTCGAGCGCGAGGACGTTAGTGCCCGCATGAACGCGGCCCAGCAAATAGAGCCAGTGTGATTCGGGTTCGTTGAGGATAGCGTCTCCGGCCTCTATATAAGGTTCCGTGTGGAGCGGTATCCAGAAGTCGGGCGGGGTATCGGTGATCCGGTCGCCAAAGAAACCCGGAGGCGCGATACCGATTACGGTGAAGGGCTTTGCCTGAATGTAGATAATTGAATCGAGAATCGAGGGATCGCCGGCATACTCGCCCTGCCATGCTGCATAGCTGAGCACTACGGCTGGAGCTGCTGCCGGTGAGTCATCACTGTCGGAAAAAATGCGTCCCGCGTATGCGTTCACGCCCAGTGTGGAGAAATAGTTTCCGGAGACAAAGTCACCATGCAGAGATTTTGCCAGATCGCTGCCGCGGCGCACGCTCCATGTCCATTGACCCGCCTGGGTTGCGGCAAGCTCCTCGAATTCAGGAGCCGATTGCTTCAGATGCTGATACAAATCGAAGGAAAAGATCGAAAAATCGCCCGTCTGTGAAGCATCTTGCGGGAATCCTCCGTCGACGCAGCACTGGTTTTCATCGCCGATGCGGTAGAGCTGCGCCGGATCGGCCACCGGCAGCGAGCGGAGCAAAATGCCATTCACCAGCGTGAAGATAGCGGTGTTGGCTCCGATGCCTAGCGCCAGCGTCACGATCACGGTGAGCGTAAACCCCGGCGAATTGCGCAAAGAGCGCAGTGCATAGCGCAGATCGCGGACCAGCGTCATTCCGCCTCCACCGCTTCTTCGAGCTCCTTCATCTCCAGCTCGCTGACGACTTTGCCGTCGAATAGATGCAGCTCGCGCTGTGCATGGCGCGCAAATCGCGGATCGTGCGTCACC
>JASIJW010000226.1:0-3083 GCA_030050035.1 Acidobacteriaceae bacterium
CGTTGGCCTTGAGCACGGCCACGTCGCCGGATTTCTTCACGCCCTGCCCCAGCACGCCGACGTGCAACTGGTTGGCATCGCCGAAGCCGATACCTCGCTGTGGCAGGGATACGCCAGCAAAGACCACCTGCCGCAGTCCCTTTTCTACAAAAGCGAAGCCAACATGATCGAGCGCGTACATCCGCAGGCAGTGCTCGTCTATACGCCCATCAGTGAGCACCGCCACGCCATCGGCATCGCCGCGCAGTACGGCGTCTCGTCAATGGTCGAAAAACCGCTCACCATCTCCTATCAGGACGCCCTGGCCATCCGCGAGATCGCCCACTATCACCACGTGCACGTGCTGGTGAACTACGAAACCACATGGTACTCAAGCAATCGCATGGCCTATGACGAGTTGCAAAGCGGCCACATCGGCCCCGTGCGCCGCGTAGTCATCAACGACGGCCACGAGGGACCGAAAGAGATCGGCGTGCAGCCCGAGTTCCTGCGTTGGCTCACCGATCCCGCCCAGAACGGCGCCGGCGCGCTCTACGACTTCGGCTGCTACGGAGTCGACCTGATGACCTGGCTCATGCACGGCCAGGCGCCGCTCGCCGTCACCGCCGTCGTCAACCACGACAAGCCGCAAATCTACCCGCGCGTCGACGACGATGCCACCATCCTGCTCCAGTACCGCAGCGCGCAAGCCGTCATCCAGGCCTCATGGAACTGGCCATTCAGCCGCAAAGATATGGAAGTGTATGGCGCAACCGGCTACGCCATCACCGTCGGCGCCGACAAAGTGCGCCTGCGTCAGCAGCACGAGAACGACGAGCGCGAAGTAACGGCCCCATCGCTCACCGGCGCGGACCGCGATTCACTCGACTACCTCGCCGCAGTGCTCAGCGGACAGCTCAAGGACCAGGGCGACCTGAGCGCCCTAGACACCAACGTGACCGTGATGCAGATTCTCGACGCCGCCCGCGAGTCTGTCCGCACAGGCCGAACCGTACGCCTGACAGCCGAGTAAGACGTAGTCATTTGGTTTGGCAACCATTGAAAGGTACGGCTTTATAGGCTGTAGAAAAAGTCCGGCCAGAGGGGCTTTGTGTCAGGGCACGACTTTAGTCGTGCCGAAAAGCCCAATCAATACGACATGGGGCTTCAGCCCCTGAGGGATATTTTTTTCTAAGAGCGGCTCTACGGAATAAGAAATCAGCTAGCCACAATGCGGATGCGCTCCGCATCTTCCTCGACCTCGCCGCAGTCGCTGCCCAGCCCGCCGTAGCGCCGTTCGCGCCGCTGGAAATCGGCGATCGCCTCCAGCAAATGAATGCCGCGGAAATCCGGCCAAAACCGCTCCGTCACGTAAATCTCCGTATAGGCAATCTGCCAGGGCAGAAAGTTCGAGATCCGCATCTCGCCCGAGGTGCGGATCAGCAGGTCCGGGTCGGGCATGTGCGCCGTGTAGA
This sequence comes from Acidobacteriaceae bacterium, assembly GCA_030050035.1. Classification (GTDB taxonomy): domain Bacteria; phylum Acidobacteriota; class Terriglobia; order Terriglobales; family Acidobacteriaceae; genus Telmatobacter. The sequence continues at coordinate 1,455 of JASIJW010000226.1, forward strand.
GATGCCGGTGAATATCTTCCTCAGTAATGTGGTCCGGGCTGATGCGCTTGTGCTCGAGTTCGAGCGCCAGCCGCCGGAACGCGTCCACCAGCTCCGACCGCCCGCCATAATTCAATGCCAGCGTCAGAGTCGTGCCCGTGTTGCGGCAGGTGATCTCCTCGGCCCAGCGCATCTTTTCCTGCACCTCGGGCGGCAGTTCATGCGTGCGGCCGATGTAACGGATGCGCACATTGTTGTCCATCATCCGCTGCACATTGCTCTCAAGGTAGCTCTTGAGCAGCCGCATCAGAAAATTCACTTCCGCCCGCGGCCGGCGCAGATTGTTCTCGAGCGAAAACGCGTAAAGCGTGAGCCACGGCAGCCCGATGCGCGACGCCGTCTCCGTCACCAGTTGCACGCTGCGCGCGCCCTGCTGGTGGCCGAAGAACCGCTTCAGTGAGCGCTGCCCCGCCCAGCGGCCATTGCCGTCCATGATGATGGCCACATGCTCAGGCAGCCGCTCAGGCTTGAGCGCGGCATACACCGCCCGTTCCTCGGGACTCAACTCATGAATGCGCAGCGTATGGGAAGAATACAAGGAAACCGCCTCTTGTCTTGCGCTTTCTGCTTCCGGGCAGCGTGCATCGGAAGGGGAATCCGAACCAGAAACCGGAACTGTCCGCAAAGCGCCGCAGACTAGGCTCACGGACCGCACTCCCGCCGGTGCAGATCATTGCTGAATCCCGGTCAGCGAGTGACATTTTGACCCTATAGCATTTTGACGAATCGCGCAATTACCCGGCAGCACACATTCCGGCTTTGCCTCGCGGTCTTTTAGATACCGTCTCCAAACCGCTAAAACAAGGGAACTAACCGCGAAAAACAAGAGGTTTACGGATCGCAGAAAAACCGGATGCCGATGGTTTTTTGTATGAGGGCGCGAGCATCACGCCGATTTCTTCGCACGTCCTGCGCGGATCCCAGCGAAAACGTAAGGAAAATCGCAATCACGTACTCGGGAACAAGAATGTAGATAAATACGCGATGAGCAAACTCGTTAAATTCCAAAGTGGTCAAAAGGTAGATTTGCAGGGCCGGAATGCCGAGATACGCGCACACCGCCAACAGTGCAAGCAGCAGCCTCTTCCAGTCCTTCTTTGACAACCTCGCTCCGCCGAATCCAGAGAGCCAAGCCACCAACCAAAGCGCAATGATCGATGGCAATACCTCCAAATATGGAGATCATTTCCCCCCGCTTGGGCTCCTGAGCGACCCGACGCGCCCGTGGGCGCCGGAAATCATATCTCCACCAGCTATGCAGAGCCATGCCATTTCTGCCCGCATGCCGCGCCATCCGGCGCGGCATGCGGCAAGGGTCAGCCCTGACAAAGCGAGGATCGTGCGGGGAACGCATGGAAAAACGCGATCAGGCCGTACGCCGCCGCCCTGCCGCAGCATCCCGCACCGCGCTCAAGAACAGCGTCCGCTTCAGCGAGTCAAGCTGCGGCAAAATCTCCGCAACCTCCGCCAGGAATGGGTCGGCGAAGATCGCCGCAACTTCTTCCTCGCGACGGCTGCGTGCATCCCGCACCAGCTTGCTCACCTCAACCTCCAGCGCCGTGGCCAGCCGCTCCAGCGAGCCCAGCGTCG
>JASIJW010000227.1:0-2858 GCA_030050035.1 Acidobacteriaceae bacterium
CCGCCAAACTGGGCCTGCTGGTCTACGACGGCAAGACACTGGGCGCCTTCCACTCGACCACGAGCGGTATCTATGTTACGGCCCTGGCAGGAACAGAATCCGACCTCTGGATCGGCAGCATCGATCGCGGCGTTTTGCATTGGCGCGGCGGGCAAACTACGCAAATTGCAGAAGCTCAGGGGCTGCCCGATGCACGAGTGGAGGCGATTGCCCCCCACGGCGATGCTGTTTACGTAGGAACGCCGATCGGTGTAGCAGAACTCAACGGAGACAAAGTGGCGCGGGTTCTGGCGCAGGGCAGGTATGCGCACGCCCTCCTGGCGCAATCGGGCACTTTGCTCGTCGGCGAATTCGAGGGTGGGATTCTGCCTGTTCAGCTCACAGGAGCGGCGGCTGACCGCTCCTTGCGCCGTCCAATTGCGTTTCCCTCGGAGGGATCGGGCCGTAGCAGCGAGACTGCTTTGCCAATAAGTCCAGTTGAGCAGTTCCTCGCTCAAGGCAACGATTTGTACGCAGTCTCTGGAGACGGGCTGTTGCGCCGCAATTTGGATGGAAGCTGGAGCAGGGTCTTGAGCAGCTCCTCTGCGCTGCTCACCGACCGGAATATTTCCGCACTTCTGCCAGCATCTGACGGGCGACTCTGGATCGGATATTTCGATCGCGGACTGGATATCCTTCCAGCCACGGGCGGTCCTGCGCAACACATTGAGAACGACACGGTCTTTTGCGTGAACCGAATTGTGGAGGACACGCAAATGGGAGTGGTCGCAGTGGCCACCGCTAACGGCCTGGTGATGTTCTCGCCCGACGGCCGGCAACGGCAGGTTCTGGACCGTAACTCCGGCCTGATCGCCAGCCATGTGACCGACGTGATCCCCTACGGCAATGGCCTGGCAGCCGCTACGCCGGCAGGCATTACCTTCCTTGATGGGAGCGGTGCGCACAGCCTCTACGCATTCGAGGGGCTGGTGAACAACCACGTCTACGCTCTCAACGCGATGGGCAATCAACTCCTGGCTGGCACCCTCGGCGGGATTTCTCTGCTGATCAACGGCCAGGTAGAGCGAAACCTGACCACCTCGAACTCGGGATTGAAGGCGAACTGGATCACCGGTCTTGCTCGGTCGGGAGACGGCTGGCTGGTCGGCACCTACGGCAATGGCGTCATGCGACTTGACGCCGACGGAAATATCACTGCCACTGATGCCACCCGGAACGGAGTCATCGTGAACCCAGGAGCAGTTCTGACAGACGGAAGATTAACGCTCGTCGGAACAATGGGGCAGGGATTGCTGCTAGGCGATGCCGACGGCATGCGCTGGAAATGGGTGACCGCCGGTCTGCCTTCGCTGAACGTCACGGCCCTGGCGGCAGACAAAGGCGTGATATACGTGGGCACTGACAACGGTTTGGTGCGGATCGACGAAAGCAAGTTGTAAAGAATTTACCGCCAGTTTGGCCGAAACGCGTTACAGTGGAGAGCACAATCAAAATGCCTCCTGTGCGGCCCTTCTGGTTCCTTTCACTTCTAATCTTCATCGCGTGCCTCTCTGCAACCCCCGCCTTGCGAGCCGATAGCGGCGTGCTCATTCCCGGCGACCGGGAAGCTCCCGATCCGAGCATTCTTTCGCTCACCGAAATGCAGGTTGAGATTCATATCGACAATGGCGACGCGCACGTATGGATCCGGCAGATCTTCACCAACCACACCGGCCGGCCCGAAGAGGGAAATTACGTATTCGCGCTTCCCAGCGGCACGCAAGTCTCCGATTTTGCGGTCTGGGACGGGCCCGTGCGGATTCCGCCAGTGATCCTCGAACGAAAACGGGCTGCGGCCATCTACCAGGGGCTGAAGAGCCAGGCGATCGATCCGGGACTGCTCCAGCAGGGCGAGGGCGCCGGCGACGAGACAAGACAAAACTCTATCTTCAGCGCGCACATTGTGCCCATCCCGGCCTGGGGCACCAAGCGGCTCGAGATCGAATATCACCAGCGAATCCGGGTGGTGGACCGCAAGAGCAACTTCCTGCTCTCGCTTAAGCCGGACGCCTACGCCGTGCAGCACGTCGCCCATTTATCCGTTCAGTTCGAAATGGATTCAGCAGCACCGGTCAAGGATTTCGCCGTTCAAAGCAAGCTGTTGCCGTTCAAGATCGAGCAACAGGACGCGCACACGGTGCGTGGCTCCATTGATGCAGCGGACGTCGACCTTGCCGAAGATTTTTCCGCTACGTGGGGCATCGATGTAACCGGCAACGCCCTCCAAGTCATCGCCTACCGCAATCCTGCCGCGTCCACTAGCGGGCCTTCCTTGACCCCACCCGATGCGCAGAACGCCGCCACCAGTAACTCAAAAAAGCAGAAGCGCGCAAAGGCGCCCGATGAGCCCGGCTTTTTTGAAGCTACAGCCCAGCTTGCATCGCCCACCGCGCCGGCAACTCCGGGCGGAGCGTCGCCGCCGCCACGCACGGTGATCGTCCTCTTGGACACCTCGCTTTCCATGCAATGGGAGAAACTGGAGCACAGCTACGCAGCCGCGGCGAAGATTCTCGAGTCGCTGCATTCGCAGGACAGGTTCAATCTTCTGCTCTTCAACACCGGCGTGGAAAGTTTCCGGCCGCAGCCCGTTCCTGCTGAAGCAACTTCCGTGATGGCGGCCATGGACTGGCTGCGCAAGAGCCAGTTGCGTGGCGGCACCGATCTTCAGAAGGTGCTCGGCGCCGGGTTGAGCCAGGCCGCTGCGCCGGATTCCATCCTGGTGCTTCTCACCGACGGCGGAGCCGATCGGGGCATCGTGTCAACGGGCAAGCTGGCATCATGGTATGCGGCGCAGTGGAATCAGATTTCGGCGGACCGTC
>JASIJW010000228.1:0-2742 GCA_030050035.1 Acidobacteriaceae bacterium
CTGTTCCAGCCCATTGGGGGAGTTCTCACCAAACCGTTGTCAGGAAGCGCACGCAGGCTTGGCAGTGGAAAAGGCCGGGGAAGCACGGCACCGGATGAAACATCTTGGCCGAACAAGCAAAAACCATTTACGACTAACAGCAAGAGAAGCCCCATCCAATGTCTTTTCATGCGTTCACTTACCACCCACCGTCAACACGGAAATCAAGAAAGCCAGGGTACCGCCATACCGTGCGCGGCACCCTTTGCGGCATACGACCCGCAAAGTGTTGCAATACTCACATGACCAGAACTCGCGTGCATCTACTGAACCCCGTGTTCCAGCGTTCTTGAAACAGATCCTTAAAACACGTATTTCAGTGATACCTGAAAGAACCTCGCATCCGGCGTAAAGTTTTGGAATACCTGCGGGCCGGTGATCTGACCGGCATTCGAGTTGATATTTGTCACCGACGGAGCCGCCCAGGTTGGGTGATTAAGCACATTGAAAATATCGGCACGAAACTCCACACGTTGCTCGCGCCACGTAGTAAAGTCTTTGAAGACGGACAGGTCGATGCGTTCATAGCCAGGTCCATCAATCTGATCTGACGTGCCGCCAAGATACGCAATTGCATTGGATACACCCGTGACCTGGGAGCCTGCCCCTGTGCGGGGGATCAGACTGCCCGACAACGGGTTCGCAAAAGCGCATGGGTTGTACCAATTGGTGCGTGTGCGTACTTTAGCAGGACAAGTGATATTTGGATTGCTTGGATCCGGAGTGCCTCCAGGAGCAGATGGGTCCCTTACCAGATTGGCTCTTGTGCTAACACCGCCGGAAGCAGTGCTTATATTCGGTCCCACCGTGAAAGGCACGCCCGATTGGGCGGTAAATGTCAGGTTTGTCGCCCAGCCGCCCGCCACCACGTTGGCCCAGTTCGTATGAGTCAAGTGCGCCAGCTCTTTGCCGAAAGGCAACTCATAGTAACCGTTGAAGGTGAAGCGATTACGCACATCCCAGGCAGAATTGGCATATTCGTGAATAATGGGGATCATGTTGAAGTTACGAATAGAAAGCCCTGCTCCCAGGGGATTGTCAGAATCGTCCAGCGCATGCGCCCAGGTATACGAGGCCAAAAAGCTCAATCCACTCGCATAGCGCTTTTGCAAATTTGCCTGTAGCGAGTTGTAGTCGCTCATTCCCGCGTATGTAAGATCAAAAATTGATCCAAATCGAGGAAACGGCTCGGCCGACTGAGCGCTATTCGCAGGGTTTTGCAGCGCGTTTGCATTATTAAGACCACCATGCGTCGCCAAGTGCCGGGAAGCATCCCCTATATAGCCTAGGGATAAGACCATGTTATTCGACAATGCACGCTGGACCATCAGATTATAGTCGATGGTATAAGGGGTCTTGATGGATGGATCAGTGGCGTACAAAGTAGGAGAAGAGATAAAGTTCTCTAGCCCGTTTGCAATCTGCTGGGTTAACCCGCTTTCGATCTGAACGCCAATCGAAGGACAATTGCTGGGGGCGCAGTTCCCGGCGTTAAGAACGCTGGTTAAAAGAAAGGGATAGTTGTTTCCAAGATTATACCCGCCGACGCTTTCAAGACCACCGTAAAAGATCCCGGAGCCGCCACTGATCACTGTTCGTAAATCTACCTGGTATACAAATCCGACGCGCGGTCCAAAGTTTGTTTTCTGTGCAGTGACCAAAGAAGGGTTATCGACATATTGCAAGCTGACATTTTCTGCTGCCAATAAGGCCGTGAATTGCGGCGAAAGCGGTACATTCTGGCTTTGGGTTGGAATCTGGTAAATGCCTGTTCCAGTGCCAATTCCTCCGAATGGAGCGGTCGGGATAAAGTTCGCCTGACGTCCCGCCATCTCTTTATAAGGCTGGTAGTAGTCATACCGTAAACCGACATTAACCATTACCTTGGCGTTAACTCTCCAGTCATCTTGCACATATGCTGCACGATACCAGCGCGCATCGTTCGTTATTGCGTTTGTGGAGATGCTTGCGTTTCCATACTGGTTAGCCAAAAAGTCCGCCACGCCATATCCGGTAAAGCTCGCCCCCAGGTTGCTTGTATATAAACCCGTGGTGGTATAACTGCCGCGTGCCGCAGGAGGTTGCTGGAACGATATACGCACACTCTGCAAATCCAAGCCAACTTTTAGCGAATGGTTTCCCAAGATTTTTGTGACATTGTCCAGAATCTGGTATACGTTCTGGGTCTCAATCGAGGGATCGAAGGTGGGTGAGCCAAAGCTGTTGATGCTTGCGACACTGAAAAACGGCAAGCCGCCATTGTGGGGATAGCCCGGGCCAAACGGCATGCCGCCAATCCCCAGCTGGCTGGCCGCATCTGTGTTGTAATTTTCCTGGAGAAATGAAAAGTCGCCCCAGTTATAACCAAAACGGAATTCGTTCAAAAGGTTTGGCTTGAAAAGATGGGTCTCGCTGAACATGACGTTTTCTGCAAGACTGTTTTGATATTCTCCCTGGAAGTTGGAGCTTCCATCCAAAGTCGGACCAAGTGGGGGAGCTTGTGTACCTTGCACATGCAGATAACTGAGGCGAGCGTATGTGTGGTCCTTCGCACTGATGTCGTAGTCCATGCGGGCGTCCCACTGCCAGGTGTCACTGTCGTCAATAAGGTTTTCTACGCGGTTGGCGAACGTTTTACCGCCGTTGGTATTTGGCGATGGGTATAGGTTCAAAACGCGCTCTGCAACCGAATCGATCTGCGAC
>JASIJW010000229.1:0-5996 GCA_030050035.1 Acidobacteriaceae bacterium
GCGAAGACCGAATGCCAGCCGTAGTGTTGAGCCAGGCGCGGACCAAAGAATGTGGCAATCAAGGAGCCGGCGTTGCCCGCGCCGGCGATACCCATCGCCAGGCCCTGATGTTCAGCGGAGTACCAGCGTCCGGCCAATGGTAGTGCGACAGCGAAACTGGCGCCGGCAATGCCAAGAAGGAATCCGATGAGGTAAAAGTGCCATAGCCGTGTGGCATAGTGCCATCCGACGAGAAGCGGCACAAGCGTGAGCAGGAGGCCAGCCACACCGGCGCGACGTCCTCCTATGCGGTCTGCCAGCAGCCCGAGAATAGGACGGAAAAAAGAGCCACCTAGCAACGGAATGGCAGTCAGCAGCCCTTTCTGTGTTGCTGACAGGTGAAGCTGTTCTGCAACAAATGGAGTCAAAGGCCCAAAGAGTATCCACACCATGAAGCTAACGTCGAAATAGAGAAAGGCGGAGATGAGCGTGGGGAGATGGCCGCTCGCGAGAAACGATTTCTTGTTCATTTAAGGTGAGCTCCTTTTGCTGTTGCTGGCGAGGTATCGGATTTTCGTGTGGCTCGGCAGATCAAGTGGTATTCGTACGATGATTGCTACGCTGGATTGCTCAACGAGCGCTCAACGCGCACGGCGCATTGCTTGTAGTTGGGTTCGCGCGAAATCGGGTCGAATGCACTCTGTGTGATTTGATTTGCATTCGTTTCGGCAAAGTGAAACGGCAGGAAGACCTGCCCCGGAGCGACAATCTCAGTAATTCGCAACTCAACTTTGCTTACCCGGCCACGCGCGGAGATTACTTCAACACGATCATGCGCCTGAAGATTGAGCCGCTGCGCGTCTTTGGGATTCATTTCGAGCCATGCGCGCGGCGACATGCGCTGCAAAATAGAGATGGCTCCTGTCTTGGTGCGCGTGTGCCAATGTTCGACTGTGCGGCCGGTGTTGAGGATAAGCGGAAATTCAGAATTTGGTTGCTCCGGAAACGGGGCCCACTGCGTTGGCAACAGGTGAGCACGGCCGTCCTCTGTCTCGAATTTGCCGTCTCCATAAAGCCGGCGAGACATTGAACCGGCCGATTTGGTCCCTTTGGGATATGGCCACTGGATACCACCGCACTCATCAAGTTGCTCATAGCTCATTCCGGAGTAGTCGCAGAGGCGGCCGGCGGACACACGGCGCCATTCATCGAAAGCGTCACGCGGTTCATTCCAGCCGGGGAAAAGTTCGTCTCTACACCCGAGGCGCTCGGCGACAGCTAGGAAGATATCGAAGTCGGAGCAGGCTTCTTCTGGCGGTGCAACAGCCGCATTCACTTTGCTCACGCGGCGCTCGGAGTTGGTGTAGGTGCCTTCCTTTTCGCCCCAGATTGCAGCAGGAAGGACGAGGTCGGCGAGCTCTGTAGTCGGCGTGGGATGAAACCCGTCCTGCACCACAAGAAAATCGAGATTTCCCAGTGCGTGCTTCAACACGTCGATGTTTGGGAACGACACCAGAGGATTCGTTCCAAGTATCCAAAGCGCGCGAATCTTACCGGCTACAGCGCCTTCGATGATGTCCGGATAAGCCAGACCGCGCTGCGCCGGGATTCGCTCCGCAGGCAGGTTCCACAAGCGAGCTATTTCATCGCGGTCTTTGTCGTTTTCAAACTTGCGGTATCCGGGAATACCCGAAGTGAACCCGGCTTCGCGCGTTCCCATCGCGTTGCATTGGCCGGTGATTGAGAACGGCGACGCGCCTTTGCGTCCAATGTTACCCGTGATCAGCGCGAGATTGTTGATGGCGTTTACTGTTTCCGTGCCCTTGGTGCTATGGTTCACACCCATCGTCCAGCCGATAAATGCGGCCTCAGCGTTTGCGTAGAGAAGCGCTGTCTTGCGGATCAGTTCGGGCTCCAGACCGGTGATCCGCGCAGCGTAGTCGAGCGTGTACGGCTCCAGAGACGCGCGCAGGTCTTCAAAGCCAGACGTGTGCGACGCAACAAAGTCTCTGTCATACAGCTCTTTATCGATTACGATGCGCAGCATGGCGTTGATCAGCGCCAGATCGGAACGCGGCTTTACCGGCAGGTAGATGTCCGCCATCATCGCGGTCTTCGTAACGCGCGGATCGGCCACGATCAGTGTTTTGCCCTTGTTCTCCTCAAGCCGTGTACAGAGGATGGGATGATTCTCCGCGACATTCGCGCCGATCAAGAGGATCACGTCTGCGTGCTCCAGATCGTCGTAGGCTCCGGGCGGTCCATCGCTGCCGAATGATCGCTTATATCCGGCGACTGCGGTGGACATGCAAAGCGTGGTGTTTCCGTCGTAGTTGCGGGTGCCGAAGCCGAGCTGTACGAGCTTGCCCAGCGCATAGAATTCCTCGGTCACAAGCTGGCCGGTACTGATGACACCCAATGACTCCGGTCCATATTTTTGCTGCACTGCCCGAAATCGCTCGACCATCGTGCGGATCGCCTCATCCCAGCTCACACGCACAAGCTGGCCGTTCTTGCGCAAAAGTGGAAATTTGGCGCGCCCTTCCGCTTCGATCGCGTAGTGCTCCGCCAGCCCTTTGGGACAAAGCTTGCCCGCATTCACCGGATGGCCGGGATTGCCGCGCACGCTTACAACGCGGCCACCCTTCACGCCCAGTTGCATACCGCATCCCACAGAGCAATAGCCGCACGTGGTGTTGACCCACCGATCCGCGTGCTTGCGCGAAGAGGTGAAGCCCAGCACCTGGTCGTCGCCGTAGCTGTACTCCGCAGAGCGGATATCAAGGCCGCTTTTGCGTGCGAGCCAGCGTACCAATTTCATGCCACCTCCTGTGCGAGATACTCTTTGGCCATGTTTGTTGGAACCACGGAGACGAAGAAGAGATAACGGCCCGTGAATTCCGCAGCAATCGTCAGGAGGGCGATGGCAATTCGAATCCACGCCGCAGATGCAAGCGGTAGGAGCGCGCAGCCTAAGCACAGCAGTACAAATCGAACCAGAAGATGATTGGAGAAGACAGTAGTGAGTAACTGCCAGGAGCCGCGCAATTCATGAATGCGGGAACGGGCGAGACGTGCTAGTTTGAGCCCCGTGGTCGTCAGCGCACAGGCAAAACCCCACAAGGCTGCATATCGAGCACCCGCTGCCCCGCGAGTAAGAATGTTGGCGCCGCAAGCGCCCAGCAATGCGGTTGTGCCTCCGAACTCCGCAAGGGTGATGGGCGAGTTCCAGGCGGGGCGTCCCGGCACGAGGTAGAGCCTTGCGCTTGCGCACACACCGCAGATACCTAGAGCAACAGTCAGCGCTCCAAGCCAATCAATGCCGCGAAAGCCAAGCCAAAGCGCAGCGGAATACGCGGTTGCCGCAAAAGCGAACAGGGTGAAAAGAAGCACCTCGCGGCTAAGCCACGACCTGCGCCACATCTTCAACGCGCGCACCGCATGGATGGGCCGCCCAAGATGCAAAGTGGAAGCCGTAAGGGCAAGCGCTGCTACTAGAAGCGCGACCAGCGCCGCGATGCGATGCGATTGCGCACCGAAGGCCTGCAAGAACCAGATGGCCGCGAACGCGCCAACAGAGAGCTGCGTGAGTATGGTCATCACGATCAGCGGCCAATGCGCATGCTCCGGACGAAGCTGGCTGAGATCGACTTTGCTCACATCTGCAGGCATCTTCGCCGGGAGCGTGATGCGGGTTGTCGAGATGCTGTCATCAGCCGATGGCATTCCGGGAGAGTTGGCTGCCCCACGGTAATGCTCACGCCACTCGGCGACTTTCACCACTTCGATACGAATGGCGTCTTCAGGACATGCAGCAGCGCATGCAGGCTCCTGGCCTCGCGCAAGCCTGCCGTAGCACATGTCGCATTTGCCTACCACGCCGCGTTCTGCGTTGTACTGCGGCACACCGTACGAGCAGTTCCAGGTGCAATACTGACAGCCGATGCAGGCGTCTGCGCTGTGACGAACGATTCCGGTCACGCCATCCTTGGCGTAAGCATCCACCGGGCATCCAGTCAGGCAAGTGGGCTCGAGGCAATGATTGCAGCCCATCGAAAGGTAATGGCGGCGCGTCTCCGGATACACTCCGCCTTCGACCTCACCGACACGCCGCCATAGAATGTCCGCTGGATTGCCATTTTGTTCGTTGCAAGCCACGACGCAGCATTTACAACCAATGCATTTCGTCATGTCGAAGTGAAAGCGATATTGCTCCCCCAAGCCCGGCGCGCGCGGCACACGACTCTGCGCGCTGACGCCGCAGAAAGAGACCTGCGAGGATTCCACATGATCCGTCGTCGCGATCGAGGATGCGATGTCGGCCGCGGTGGTCAGGCGGAAGATATCACCGTCTTCCTGAACTCGTGTGAGCAGGGGAAGTTCCAAGTTGGCTCCTATTGGTTGCGAAGAGAAATTGAGGCACGAGATTCCGCGGGCGCGCTGTGCACTTGGCGCAGGCGTCAAACTGACTCAGAATGTGCGTGCGATCATGCGGCCGCTCGGGCCGGGCTCTTCGCGGAGCCAACTAATGGTCACCTTTGCCAGGGAGATGCCGGCATTCGGAGCCGACGGAGAGCGAAGCACACTAAAAAGGTCACTCCGCTCCGGGGTGATTGCGTTGAGCATAACGTTAATTTGCATTCTGTGCAAGCAGGAACCGAAATCGTACCGGTTCCTCAATCTTTTACGGGATCTTTATCGCGTTTCGGCGATTCTAGTTATGAACCAGCTTCAGAATCAGACCGCGCCAACCAGGTTTCCTAAGAGAGCTTCGAATCGGTTGATGATGGACCCGAGTGATTTTCGTCTGACGAATAGCACCTCCGGTTTTCCGGAGTGAGGGAAGAGACTCTTGGCAACGTTTCGCATGTCCTTTTCAGCGAGTCACAAGATGGCAACCGCAAACTTTAACGGCATTCGCGTTCTCAGCCTCGAGTCGCGCCGCGCCGTTGAAGCGGGAAAGCTGATTCGCACATTTGGCGGCGAAGCTCTTACCGCTCCCGCAATGCGGGAAATCGCCGTAAACTCCGACAGCCCCATGGTCGAGTTTGCCGAAGCGCTGATGGCCGGCGCATTCGATCTGGTCATTTTCACCACTGGCGTTGGCGTACGCGCGCTCATCAAGACCGTCTCTGAGCACATGGACCGTGAGAGGTTTCTCGACGCTCTGCGGTCGGTAAAGATTGCCGCGCGTGGACCGAAATCATCGGGCGCGCTGCGCGAAGCCGGGATTCCAATCACTGTTATCGCTCCGGAGCCATTTACATGGCGCGCACTCGTGCAAGCGATGGAGGAAAAATTCGGAAGAGATCTGAATGGAATGAACATCGCTGTACAGGAATACGGCACATCGAATCCTGAGCTTCTTACCGTACTGGCGGAAAAAAGCGTTTCGATTACGCGCGTGCTTGTGTATCAATGGGCACTGCCGGAGGATGTTCAACCGTTGCGTGAGGCTGTGATTGCACTTGCTCATGGGCATGTTGACGTTGTGCTTTTCATGAATGCAGGGCAGGTAGCCCATCTCTTCCTTATGGCGGAGCGCATGGGGTACACCGATGCGCTTTACGAGGGCTTCCACTCCACGGTAATCGGGTCCATCGGACCGAGCACCACCGAAGGCCTGTCGATGTACCGGCTCATACCTGACTTCGAACCATCGCAATCGAAGATGGGGTTTCTCATCAAGGAAATCGCGGAAAATGCCGAGAGACTGCTGAAGCAAAAACGTGCGGCGGCCTCGCTCCATCTCTCGAACGGCGCCCCTGGACCGATCAGCCCGCTGCTTACGACTGATTCCACCGACGCTCAAGCGGCCAAGCCCGCGATCTCCGGCGTGGACTTCCTTCACGAAATCGGCAGCCGCATGGCGGCATCTGATCCGCTGCACACTGTCCTGAATCGCATTGTCGACTTTGCCTGTTCTCTCATCCAATGCGATTCCTGTTTTGTCTATGTACTGGAAGGCGATCAACTGGTCTTACGCGCGTCGAAAAATCCTCATTCCGATCTCGTCG
>JASIJW010000230.1:0-3525 GCA_030050035.1 Acidobacteriaceae bacterium
ATTGCGTACCGCTCCTGCCAGGGAGGGCAATTGTGCCACCGCGTCGAGTGGCGTTGCTGGTTGTCGATTTCCCCATCGTGCAGGAGACCTGTTCTGATGCGACTTTCCGCCTTGGTTTCTATCCTTGTGCCGGCTCTGCGCCGGCGCAACTGGCCGCAGCTTGCCGCCGGATTCTGTCTGGCGCTCGCCAGCGCCGCAGCCCATGCGCAGACGACGACATTCACCAGCGCGTCGGGCATTAATCTCGGCAACAGCCAGAGCACTGCTGCGAGTTCTTCCATCAGTGTGAGCGGCGTCGCGTCGAATTACGCGGTCGAGACGGTCCAGGTGACGCTCGACGGGGTCACAACCTGTCCCACGTCCACAACCTGCGGTGCGAGTTTGGCCAGCATGGATGCGGCCGGCTTCTGGCTTGAATCGCCGAATGGCACTATGTATATGCTGCTTGGCTCGACCGGCGACGGCGTGGACGGCGATGATGATAGCGATTCCGGCTCGAATCTTCTGAACGTCGATATCACGGTCAAGGACGGCTCCTCTGCGGCGCCCTATGACGCGCCGTGGCAACACTCCGGCTCCGTTACCGTAGAGCCCAGCTCGTATTTCGATGACAATTTCGGACCCCCTCTACCTGTTACCGGGGTGTCGTACCCGCAGACCGATGGAAGCGCAACCTTGAATGGCACCTTTGGCGACGGGAAGACAGATCCGAACGGAACCTGGACGCTTTATGTGCAGAACTTCGAAGGGTACACATCGGCCATCACGGTGAGCAGCTGGACGTTGACCTTTAGCTATGTAGCCACGGAGAATCTGCCCACAACCACGACTATCGCCGCCTCGCCGAACCCCGTCAATGCAACCAACAGCGCCACATTTACAGCCACGGTTTCGTCCTCGACGACGCCGAGCGGCACGGTCACTTTTTCGTTGAACGGAAGCACGATCAGCGGCTGCTCGGGTAAGGCGCTCAGTGACAGCGGTGATAGCGGCACGGCGCAGTGCATTGTTTCCGGCAGCACGATGGGGCAGGGCGAGTCCACGATTGCGGCATCGTTCACACCCGGCACCGGGTTCGACGCCAGCTCCGGAAGCATGAGCGAGCTGGTGGAAGCTACGGCCACAAACCCGGCGACGAATGAATGGTGCAATACCGGCTCAATGAGCGTGCCGAATTCCGGCGAGCCGCAGGCCTATCCGTCGGTTATTACCGTTCCCAGCACTGCGTACGCTGCGGGCACCACGGTGGGCAACGTCACGGTCGAGCTCGAGGACGTGACCGGCTCGCAGGGAATTTTCGACCAGTTTCTGCTGGTTGCGCCGGGCGGCGCGCATAACCTGGATTTCCTCGATAGCGCGTGGGCGTTAGACTCGGCTTCGAGCGTGAACCTGACGTTTTATGACAATGCCGGTCAAACGCCGCAAGGCGATGAGGCGCCGGCCACGGGCAATTACGACGCGTATGACAACGATTCGCTGTACGGGTTCGCGACGAGTGCTGCGCCGAGCATCGATTCGAGCATTCCGCAAGTTCCGGGCACGGTCAACGACGCGCCGCCGCGCGGGGCTGCGACGGAAACCTTCGAGAGTAACTTCAACGGAGCTCCAGCCGACGGCGATTGGTCGCTGTATGTAAGCAGCGCAAATGGCGCTCCGGCGATCACCATCGGCAGCGGCTGGTGTTTGACCTTCGACATAAACACCGGCGTAGCCACCACCACCACGCTGACGAGCAGCCGGCAGGACCAGTACACCGGGACGCCGGTCACTCTTACTGCGACGGTGACGGCCGGCGGCAGCCCGGTAACATCGGGCGGGACGGTGACCTTCCTCGATAATGGCGTGGCGCCGGCGGGGACGGTGAGCGGCAACAATGTGGTTACGCTCAATTCGAGTGGGGTGGCGACGTTCACCACCAGTTCGCTGAGCGAGGGCGATCACGACATCACGGCCAGCTACAATGGCGACTCGAGCGACGATCCGAGTTCCAGTTCGCTCTGGCAGCGCATCGACGATGCCACCGCCTTTACTGTGAGCGGCAACGTGATCAGCGCGTGCAATGCGGGCGCGGTCACTTCGGCTACCGGAAACAAGGGCGCCTTTACACCGAATCCCTCGAATATCTACGTTGCCAACCTGCCAGGCGCGGTGAGCGCGGTGACGCTGACGCTCGAGAACTATTACACGAGCAGCGAGGGGATCAACGAGACCGAGGCGCTTGTCGAGGGCCCGACTGGCGCGGCTCTGGATTTCTTCTCGAATACCGGGTCCAATACCACGGTGTTGAGCGCGGGCAACTACGAGTTCTCCGACAGCGCCGCGGACCTGGTGCCTCAAGCGAGCTTCAGCCCCGGCACGTACGAGCCCACGAGCTACGCCAATGTGAACGGCGACGCCGATTCATTCTTTTCGAGCGCAAGCGGCCTGTACACCGCGCCGACCAGCTTTGGCTATGCGCCGACACGCGGCAGCGCCACGCTCGACGATACCTTTGCCGGCACCAACGTCAACGGCACCTGGAGCCTATACTTCGACTCTCTGGAGAACGCGGAAGCGGAGGGAGCACAGAATGGCTGGTGCCTGAATTTTGCCGTAACGCTTCCCACGCTGACCGTAAGCGCGAGTCATAGCGGCGACTTCACGCAGGGCCAGCAGAGCGCGCCGATTACTGTGTCGATCCAAAACAATGGTTCCGGCCCGACCGGGGATCCGGCAGGCAACAACCCGCTTACGGTGACCGACACGCTGAATTCGAACCTGACCTACGTGAGCTTCTCGGGCACCGACTGGCAGTGCTCGGGAACTTCGACCATCACCTGCACCAACGATTCGGCGGTTGCGCAGGACAGCTCGTATCCGGAGCTGACGCTTAATGTCAACGTGTCTTCGAGCGCGCCGGCGAGCATTCAGAACTCGGTCTCGGTGACGGGCGGCGGAGCGCAGCCGGCCAGCTCGAACACCGATACGATCAACGTGAGCGGGGCGCCGAGCATTACCAGTGGCCTCAGCACCACGTTTTCGGTTGGCACGGCGGGATCGTTCACGATTACTACGGCCGGAAATCCTACGCCGTCGATCACAGAGAGCGGCGCGCTGCCGAGCGGCGTTACGTTTACCAATAATGGCAACGGCACGGCCACGCTTGCCGGCACGCCGGCCGCGGGCACGGCGGGAGCGTATACGTTCTCGATCACCGCTACGAATACGCAAAGCAGCGTGACGGATTCCTTCACGCTGAGCGTGGATGGAAGCCCGTCGATCACGAGCGCCAGCGGTGCGACGTTTACTGCCGGCACTCTGGGCACGTTCGGCATCACTACTACGGGATATCCGCTTGCTTCCATCACGGAATCGGGCACCTTGCCAACGGGGGTGACCTTTGCCAACAACGGCAATGGCACTGCGACCATCAGCGGCACGGCGGCTGGCGGCACGGGCGGGACGTATCCGATCGTTCTCAGCGCTTCGAACGGCATATCTCCCGCCGCCACACAGAACTTCACTCTTACGGTGGTTCAAATACCG
>JASIJW010000231.1:0-12280 GCA_030050035.1 Acidobacteriaceae bacterium
GCGCGCAGGCGGCTGAGCAGGTCCTGGGGATGAACAGGCTTGGCGAGAATTTCGAATTCGTAGCCCTGGGCGCGAGCCTTCTCGAGCAGATCGGCTGTGGCTGCCTGGCCGCTGAAGAGCAGGATCTTGATGCTGGGCAGCAGTTCGCGAATGCGGATGGCGGCGTCAATGCCGTTCAGGTCGGCCATGATGACGTCTGAGATGAGCATGTTGGGTTTGAATGTGGGCGCCATCTCCAGCGCCTTTTCGCCGGAGTAGACGGCGCGCGCTTCAAAGCCGCTCTGATTCAGAATCATGGCCAGCGTATCGGCAATCACCCGCTCGTCGTCGGCCACTAGAACTTTGGGTTTACTCGTCGTCTCGGGCATGCGTCTCCTGAACGCTTCATCTTGCTGTCACAATGGATCGGGGCGGAACTGCTCGGCAGCGATCTCCGATTGCGGCGAATCGCCCTCTTCCGATCATACCCCTCAATAAGCAGACTCATTGGACCGGTTTCGGTCATCCTGATCTTTCCCGCGGGCGATGCGACCATATTCCGGTATAAAGCGCCGCGCCCGAGCCGCTGCTTTCAACCCTGCGGAACCTATACTACGATCAACCGCGCTTTTTTCAGGGCAAAAAAACGGCATTTTCACCTACCCAAGTCGGTTGGAATAGCACAATCAAACAGTGGAAAATCATAACGGCTAGAGAAAAAGCGAAGGCCGAATGGGAGACATTGCGTGGCAGAAAAATCCCCCATGCGGGAGGCGGACACCCTCAATGAAACATTGATGCAGAATTCGGGTGTCGAGGCGATCATCCGCGCCGAAAAAGTCGAAAAATATTACGCGCAGCCCAATGAAAACCGGATTCAGGTGATTTCTGCCACCGATCTGGCCATTTATCCCGGGGAAATCCTGGCTTTGCTGGGACCGTCCGGGTCGGGCAAGTCCACAATGCTGCGCATGCTCACGGGGCTTTCTACGCCTTCGGCCGGGGAGGTGTATTGGCATGACAAGCCAGTCTCACAAGCCGAGGTGAACGTCTCGATCGTCTTCCAGAGCTTTGCGCTGTTTCCCTGGCTCACGGTGCTTGAGAATGTGGCCGCGCCGCTGCAGGCGCGCGGAGTTCCGGCCGACGAGCGGCGCGAGCGCAGTATGCGCATGCTGGACATGGTCGGCCTGGACGGCTTCGAGGGCGCTTACCCCAAGGAGCTCTCCGGCGGAATGAAGCAGCGCGTCGGTTTTGCGCGGGCGCTGGTTGTCGAGCCGGAGGTGCTGTTCATGGACGAGCCATTCTCCGCGCTCGACGTGCTCACGGCCGAGAACCTGCGCAGCGAGCTGCTGGAGCTTTGGGCGAAGAAGACCATGCCCACGCGGGCCGTTTTTCTCGTAACGCACAACATTGAGGAAGCGGTGTTGCTGGCCGACCGCATCGTGGTGCTGGGCCGCAATCCCGGGCGCATCCGCACGGATTTCCGCGTGGGAACGCCGCGGCCGCGCGATCGCAAGTCAGAGCAGTTCACGCAATATGTCGACTATATCTACAAGGTGCTCACGCAGCCCGATACTGCGCCCGCTGCCGTGCCGGAAGTGAGAGCACGCGAGCAAAAGCAGCCACGCTATCAGATGCTGCCTCACGCGCGGCCGGGCGGCATTGCCGGCCTGCTGGAACTGCTGCTCGACAAAGGCGGCCGTGACGATATTTACCGACTGGCCGACGACTTGGCATTCGAGATCGACGATCTGCTGCCAATTGTGGATGGCTCGCAGTTGCTGGGATTCCTGCGCGTGGAAGAGGGCGACGCTGCCATTACGCCTGCAGGAACGGAGTTTGCCGAGTCGGAGATTCTGCGCCAGAAGGAGTTGTTCCGCGACGCGGCTCAGTCGAACGTTCTATTGCTGCGGCAGATCCGGCGCGCACTCGAAACCAAGAGCGACCACACCGTCCCTGAGGATTTCTTCCTCGACCTGCTCGATGAACAGTTCAGCGAAGAAGAAAGCCAGCGGCAGATGGAGACCGCTGTAGCCTGGGGCCGCTACGCCGAGCTGTTCGATTACGATGCCGGCCGCCGGCGGTTCGTGCTGCCCGACGCGCAGGATGAAGAAGCCGCGGCCGGCGAAGACGGGCGAGAGGACGGACAATGAGACTCATACCGCCGCTGACGCGGTCGCGGGTTACCGTTCGCAGCTGGCCGTTCTTTATCGATCTCGGCATCGCGCTGTGCGCGCTGGCGGCTTTCTTTGCGGTGATCAGCACGGGCGTCTACTGGTTGAGCAAGCCGGTGCCGGTTGTCGCCATTTCCAGCTCCATCCATGCGCTGCCGGTCTACGCGTTCTACTCCATCGTGCGCATGGCGATTGCCTACTGCCTCAGCCTGGCCTTCGCCATCACCTACGGCTACATCGCGGCCTACAATCGGCGGCTCGAGCCGTGGATGATTGCCGCGCTCGACATTCTGCAATCCATCCCGGTGCTCAGCTTTCTGCCGCCGGTGGTGCTGGCCATGGTTTCGCTCATTCCGGGCCATCAGCTCGGCATCGAGATGGGCGTCATCCTGCTCATCTTCACCGGGCAGGTGTGGAACCTGGCTTTCAGCTTCTACACCTCGCTCAAGACGATTCCGCGCGAAATGACAGAGGCCGCGCGAATCTACCGCTATTCCGGATGGCAGCGCTTCTGGCAACTCGAGATGCCTTATGCGGCGATCGGCCTGGTGTGGAACTCGATTGTTTCGGTCGCCGGCGGATGGTTCGCGCTCATCTTCTGCGAAACCTTTACCATGGGCGACCGCAACTTCCAGTTACCGGGCCTAGGCAGCTACATTCAGACGGCAACTTTCTCGGGAGACGTGCGCGCGCTGATCAGCGGCATTGGCGCCGTCGTGCTTATCGTTGTCGCCACTGACCAGCTCATATGGCGGCCGCTGATTGCCTGGAGCGACAAGTTCAAGTTTGAGCAAGTAGAGTCGGCGGAGCGCGTCACCTCGCCAATCCTCACGCTGCTGCGCCGCTCGGCATTCTTAGGCACCGCGCCAGAGCGAATCTGGACCGCGGTGCAGGAGCCGATCATGCGCAGGCTGGCGCGGAGCAGAGAAGCGCGCGTGGTTCATCCGGTCGATCAGGCGCAAAGCGGCAGGTCTTCGCCAACGTTGTGGATGCTGGCCGTGGCTGTTCTGGCCGCAGCAGGCTGGGGCAGCTTGCAGGCCTTCGCTATGCTGCGGACGATCACCTGGCCGGATCTGAAGCTGCTGCTTGAAGGCGCGGCGGCAACCTTCCTGCGTGTCAACTCGGCGCTGCTCATCTCTGCTGCGTGGACGGTGCCGGCGGGCGTTGCCATTGGCCTCAATCCGAGGCTGGCGCGCATTGTCCAACCGATTGCTCAGATCATGGCTTCGGTTCCGGCCACGGCCTTTTTCCCGGTGCTGCTCATCTTCCTGGTGCGGCTCGGCGGCGGCCTCGGCATCGGCTCCATTGCGCTCATGCTGCTGGGCACGCAGTGGTACATCCTGTTCAACGTCATCGCCGGCGCCATGTCGATTCCATCGGACCTGCGCGAGGTCGCCGCGCTCTTCCGCTTTACGCGCTGGCAGCGCTGGACGCGACTGATTCTGCCCGGCATCTTTCCGTACCTGATCACCGGCATGGTCACGGCTTCCGGCGGCGCGTGGAACGCCTCGGTGATGGCTGAGTATTCGCATGTGAAGGACCGGACGCTTGAGGTGATTGGACTGGGCGCGCAGATTGATGCCGCTACCGACAGCGGCCGTTTCGCCATGCTGCTGCTGGCGACGATCTTCATCTCGCTGATGGTGGTTACGATGAACCGGCTGGTGTGGCGCAGGCTGTATCGGTTGGCGGAGACGCGGTTTAAGCTGGAAACTTGAAGCGTTACTTTAAAGTCGGCGCCTGTGGAAAACATGGGTGAAACCACTACTTGAAGTGGGAATAATGGGGACGAAATGAGCAAGATTCGCGCAGGACTGGTTGGCTTTGGCATGGCAGGGAGGGTCTTTCACGGGCCGCTCCTTTCGTCCGTGGATGGGATTGAGCTTGCAGCGGTGATGGAGCGGAGCGCCGATCGCGCGGCGGAGCGTTACCCGGGCGTGAAGGTTTATCGCAGGCTCGAAGAGATCCTGGCCGACGGTTCGCTGGACTTCTTTGTTGTCGCTACGCCGAGCGCGACGCACTTCGAAGTTGCGCGGCAGATTCTGCAGGCCGGAAAAAACGTCGTCGTGGACAAACCGATGTCGGTAGCTTCGGCACAGGTGGCAGAGCTGATTGGACTCGCGCGCGAGCGGAAGGTTCTGCTTGCGCCGTTCCAGAACCGCCGGTGGGACGGCGATTTTCTCACTGTGAAGAAGGTGCTGGCCGACGGCTCGCTGGGCCAGCTCGTGCATTTCGAGTCGCGCTTCGATCGCTGGCGTCCTCTCGCGCCCACAGATCGCCTGTGGAAGGAAGATCCCTCTTCCGGTGGAGTGCTGGTTGATCTCGGCTCCCATCTGGTCGATCAGGCGCTCGCGCTATTCGGCAAGCCCGAGTCAATAGGGGCGGAGTTGCTGCGCGAACGCGAGTGGGCGCGCGTCAATGATGGATTCGAAATCCGTCTGCGCTATCCGTCGTTCGCCGTTGTGCTAGGCGCGAACTGCCTGTCGCTGCCGGCCGGGCCGCGCTTCCATCTGCGCGGATCGAGGGGCAATTACTGGAAGCAGGGCCTCGATCCACAGGAGGCCGCGCTGAATAAAGTCAAGCGCATCGAAGATCCGCACTGGGGCGAGGAGCCGCGATCAGAGTGGGGCGTTTTGCACGTAGAAGCGAACGGCGCGACGGTGACGCGGCCGGTGGAATCCATTTCCGGCGATTACCGGTTGTATTATGCCGGCATTCGCGACGCGCTGCTGGGCAAAGCCCCGCTGCCGGTTGCGGCAGTCGATGCGTGGCGTACGGCGCGCGTCCTCGAATGGGCGCAGCAGAGCTCCGAAAGCCGGCGCGAGATTGCGTGCGACTGGAGCGCAGAGCCCCTTTAGCCCAGTCAGCGGGTTGTCTCCTTTGCAGAATTCGAGAGCTCCGTCCGGCTCGGTTCCTTTTCAACAAGGGGCACCCAGAAACGGAAGCACGCGCCGCTGCCGGGCGGGCTCGTTACTTCAATTGCGCCGCCATGCGCGGCCAGAATCGCGCGCACGATGGCCAGCCCCATGCCTGAACCTTTGCGCGCCTTCGCGCCGCGCTTGCCGCGATAGAACTTTTCAAAGATCAGCGGCAGATCGAGCGCGTCGATGCCCGGCCCATTGTCCTGCACGCTGAACTCGAGCCGGTCGCTCGATCGGCGGCTGGTGAGCGCAATCTGGCTGCCTTGCTGCGTGTAGCTGGCCGCATTCTCGAGCAGATGGCGCAGCACGCGGCCCAGCAGGTGCGGATCGAACCACGCCGGCCGATCCGGCTCTTCCACCTCGACGCTCACTCGATGCGTAGTTAGGGCCTTGCGCGATTCCTCCACGGCCTGGTCGAGAAGCGTGCGCGGGTGCTGCGGCGTAAGGCGCACTTTGATGACATTGGCATCGATTTCGGCCATCTCCATGGCCTCGCCGATCAGCGCATCGAGACGCGATGACTCTTCATCGATGAGCCGGACCATGTCGAGCCGCGCGGCATCGTCGAGACTGTTGCCCTCCGCATTCTCGATCAGCGTGGTGGAGGCGGCGCGGATCGAAGTGAGCGGGGTGCGCAGCTCGTGACTGAGCGAGTCGACCAGCGCCGCGCGCAGCCGCTCGCTCTCCCGCGCGGCTTCCAAGCGCGCCGAGGCTTCAATCGCGAATGCCCGCGCCAGAACCGTGGCCACCTGTGCGGCCACGGCTGCCGAGATTTCGCGCGAAAGCGCCGGCGGACGCCACGCGAGACCTCCCAACGGGCGCAGCCCGAGCATGAGCGGCGTGGCGTGGTACCCAGGTTCAAGCGCCACCGTTGGGTTGAGACCCAGCGTGAGGGTGCGCAAACCTTCTTCAATGCCTACCGGCACGGCTGCGGGAGACGCGTAGAACTGGTCGTGGTCGCGCACGTAGAGCACGACGCCTTCAAGGGCGAAGATGCGCCCGATGAGCCGCGGCAGCTCGCGCACCAGCGATGCGGTGTCGTCGTGAAGCATCATCTCCTGGCTTAGTTCGTAGAGTTGCTCCAGATCGTGCTGCCGCTGCTCGGCGCTTTTTGTCTGGCGGCGCGCGTGCTCAGCCACCCGGCTTACGACCAGCGAACTGGCTGCAAAAGCGATCAATGGAAGCCATTGCTCCGCGCCGGCCAGCCACAGCGTGTGAAACGGCGGAAGGAAAAAATAATCGAACGCGAGAGCGCAGAGAGCGGCGATATAGAGCGAGAGCGCAAACCCTGCCTGGGTTGCAGACCAGACAACCAGCACCAGGAAGACCATGCCGGCCGTCGTGGAGTTCGCATGCAGGAGAGCCAGAAGCAGCGTGGCTGCCGCCGCAGCTCCCGTGGCTGCCAGCCAGCGCAGTGCGGCGGTGGAATCGAGACGTGCGGCCATCATTTGCTCCCATCCTTATGCTTCACCGGAATCATACGCGGAATTCCGGGCTGGCTGGGGCGCAAGGCGGCGTGATGATGTAAGCTTTCCGTAAAATGGGACCTACAATGCCGGGAAGAATTCTGATCATCGACGACGAGCCACAGATTACGCGCGTGCTGCGCGCCGCGCTGGCCGCGCAGGGATACGACGTGCGCATTGCCAATGACCCTGACGAGGGGTTGCGCATCTTCCGCGACTGGGCGCCGGACCTCGTCGTCACGGACCTGATGATGCCCGGCATCAGCGGCGTCGAGGTGTGCCGCGCCATCCGCTCGCGCAGCGAAACGCCAATCGTGGTGCTTTCCGTACGCGAGCATGAGCGCTCCAAGGTGGAGGCGCTCGACGCCGGCGCCGACGATTACATCACCAAGCCGTTCGGCATTCAGGAACTGCTGGCGCGGGTGCGGGCGCATCTGCGCCGCGCGCCGGAGCGCACTTCGACGGCCATCGAGGCAGGCGATTTCGTCGTCGATCCAGAGGCGCACAGTATTACCGTGCAGGGTAAGCCCGTGCACCTTACACCCAAGGAGTTCGACCTGCTGGTGCACCTGGCGCGCCACGCGGGCAAGGTAATGACTCACCGCGCGCTGCTTACTGCCGTCTGGGGCGCGCAGTCGGCGCATCAGCCGGAATACCTGCGCGTCTTCGTAGGCCAACTGCGCAAGAAGCTCGAAGGCGAAACCGGCCGCCAATACATCCAGACCGAGCCGTGGGTCGGCTATCGCTTCATTCCCGAAGGTCAGAGCTCGAACGAGGAGTAGCCTAGCCGCTCACACATTGCACGCGGCACGGCAGCGCGCTGTCTCACATTTCGGTCCATACTGCGAATTGCCGGCTTCATGTCTCTGTTCCGCACAGCTCTCCTTACGAATAATTTAGGAAATCTTTTCAATACTTAATGTGGTCACGCACAAGAATCGTATTCGACGCTGAAGCACAGGTGCGCAAGCTAACTGTGCCGTGGCTCAAAAAAACGGAGATTTGCCGATGCAAGACGTTGTCATGTTGCTGTTCACCATCATCTTCTTCGTCCTGGCGTTTCTCTACGTCAAGGCCTGTCACAAGCTGGGGTAGATCGATGCATACCGACGCCATCACTTTCATTGCTCTCGCGCTTTCCATCTTGCTGCTGGGCTATCTGACGCTCACGCTGCTGTTCCCGGAGAAATTCTGAAATGACAGCCAATGGCTGGTTGCAGTTTGCAATCTATTCCATCGTTTTGCTGCTCCTGGTCAAACCGGTGGGCAGCTATCTTGCCCGCGTGCTGGAGGGTGAGCGCACCTGGCTCGACCCAGTGCTGCGCCCTGTCGAGCGGCTGACCTACAAGCTCTGCGGCGTGAATGCCGAGGCCGAGATGAACTGGCGCCAGTACGCGTATGCAGTGCTGGGCTTCTCGGCGGTCACGCTGGTGCTCACCTACGTCATCGAGCGGTTGCAACAGTATTTGCCGTGGAACCCGCAGCATCTGGCGGCGGTGGGGCCCGACCTGGCGTGGAACACAGCCGTCAGCTTCACCACCAACACCAACTGGCAGAGCTACACGCCGGAAAGCACCATGAGCTACCTGACCCAGATGCTGGGGCTGGCGACGCACAACTTCTGGTCGGCGGCGGCAGGCATTTGCGTAGCGATTGCGCTGATCCGGGGCATTAAGCGGACGCAATCGGCAACCATCGGCAACTTCTGGGTGGACATGACGCGCACGCTGCTCTACGTGCTGGTGCCGATGTGCGTGGTATATGCGCTGCTGCTGGTGTGGCAGGGGGTGCCGCAGAACCTGCACGCCTATACCGCCGTGCACACGCTCGAGAACGGCAGCCAGACGATCGCGCAGGGACCCGTGGCCTCTCAGGAAGCCATCAAGATGCTTGGCACCAATGGCGGCGGGTTCTTTAACGCCAACAGCGCCCATCCCTTCGAAAATCCCACGCCGTTCTCGAACTTCCTTCAGATTCTATCGATCTTCTGTATCGGCGCGGCCCTCACCTACACGCTGGGAAGAATGACCGGCTCGCCGGGACATGGATGGGCGGTGTTTTGGGCCATGTTCGTGCTTTTTGCGGCCGGCTTCGCCGTGTGCTACTGGGCAGAGGCGCATCCCTACAACATGATTCACGGCGCCCAGCAAGTGCACACGGCAACCGCGCCCGGCGGAAACATGGAAGGCAAGGAAGTCCGCTTCGGAATCGCCAACTCCTCGCTCTTTGCCACCATCACCACGGATGCAAGCTGCGGCGCAGTCAACAGCATGCACGACAGTTTCACGCCATTGGGCGGAATGATTCCGCTGGCCAACCTCATGCTGGGCGAAGTGGTCTTTGGCGGCGTGGGCGCAGGCATGTACGGAATTCTGATCTTCGTGGTGCTCTCTGTGTTTATTGCCGGCCTGATGGTGGGCCGAACGCCCGAGTATCTGGGCAAAAAGATCGAGTCCTACGACGTAAAGATGTCGATGCTCTACGCGCTCATCTTTCCCTTCGTCATTCTCACATTCACTGCGATTTTTGTTCTGCTGCCCAACATCGGCTTGTCGAGCCTCAACAATCCGGCGTCGCATGGCTTCAGCGAAATCCTTTATGCCTATACGTCGGGAGCCGCGAATAACGGCTCGGCATTCGCCGGCCTGAACGCGAACACCTGGTGGTACAACGTGTGCCTGGCTTTTGACATGCTGATTGGCCGCTTCCTGATGCAGATTCC
The DNA here is from genome assembly GCA_030050035.1 of Acidobacteriaceae bacterium. Classification (GTDB taxonomy): domain Bacteria; phylum Acidobacteriota; class Terriglobia; order Terriglobales; family Acidobacteriaceae; genus Telmatobacter. The sequence continues at coordinate 9,263 of JASIJW010000231.1, forward strand.
GGTGCTGGCGCTGGCCGGCAACCTGGCGATGAAGAAGAGCGTGCCGCCTTCGCCCGGCACGTTCCCGGTGAACACGGCACTGTTCACCGTGCTGTTGGTCGGCGTGGTGCTGATTGTGGGCGCGCTGACGTTCTTCCCGGCGCTGAGCCTGGGGCCAATCCTGGAGCACCTGCTGCTGAAGGCAGGTCATCTGTTCTGAGCGGCGGTTAGGAACCAAAGCACACTGGGGATCAAGACGTTATGGCTGAAAAGAAGAAACTTTGGGATCGATCGATTGTCACGCAAGCGGTGTGGGATTCATTTCGCAAGCTGAATCCGCGGTCGATGGTCAAGAATCCGGTTATGTTCGTTGTGGAGGTGGGCAGCGTCCTCACCAGCCTGCTGCTGATCGAAAATGGCCTCCATCATGAGGTGCGCTTCGCCTTCAACCTGCAGATCACTCTGTGGCTGTGGTTCACGGTGCTGTTTGCCAACTTTGCCGAGGCCATGGCGGAAGGCCGCGGCAAGGCGCAGGCCGACACGCTGCGCAAGGCCAAAGGCGAGACCGTCGCGAAGCGTTACCGCGATGACGGGGGTTTTGAAGAGGTGCCCGGCGGCCAGCTTCGCGCAGGCGATCTGATTCTTATCGAGGCTGGCCACTACATCGCCGGCGATGGCGAAGTGATCGAGGGCGTGGCTTCGGTGGACGAGTCGGCCATCACCGGCGAGTCGGCGCCTGTGATTCGCGAAGCCGGCGGCGACCGCTCCGCGGTGACAGGCGGCACGAAGGTGCTCTCGGACTGGATCAAGGTGCGCATTACCTCGAATCCGGGCGAGACCTTCCTCGACCGCATGATCGCGCTCGTCGAAGGCGCTCAACGGCAGAAGACGCCAAACGAAATCGCGCTCAGCATTTTGCTTTCCGGGCTTACGATCATCTTTCTGCTCGCCGTGGTCACGCTGCAGCCGTTCGCCATGTACGCGCATGCTCCGCAAACGATCTTCGTGCTGGTGTCGCTGCTGGTCTGTTTGATTCCCACGACCATCGGCGGACTGCTTTCGGCCATCGGCATTGCCGGCATGGACCGGCTGGTGCAATATAACGTGCTGGCGATGAGCGGCCGCGCCGTTGAGGCTGCGGGCGACGTGAACACGCTGCTGCTCGACAAGACCGGAACCATTACCCTCGGCAACCGGCAGGCGACGGAGTTCATCCCCGCGCCCGACGTGAGCCAGGATCGGTTGGCCAACGCGGCACAGCTTGCCTCGCTCTCGGACGAAACTCCGGAGGGCCGGTCGATTGTCGTCTTAGCGAAGGAAAAATACAATCTGCGCGGCCGCGATCTCGGCGGTATTCACGCCGAGTTCGTGCCCTTCACCGCGCAGACGCGCATGAGCGGAGTGAACCTGCCGGGCACGCGCATCCGCAAGGGGTCGGTCGATGCAATTTCGCGTTTCCTCGAGGACCAGGGCGCGTCACTGCCGCAGAAGGTGCGCGACGCCGTGGAAGAGATTGCGCGCGCCGGCGGAACGCCACTCGTCGTTGCAGAGAACGCAACCGCGCTGGGCGTGATTTATCTCAAAGACATCGTCAAAGGCGGCCTTAAGGAACGCCTTGCGCGGCTGCGTGCCATGGGAATCCGCACCATCATGATTACCGGCGACAATCCGCTGACGGCCGCGGTGATTGCGCGCGAGGCCGGCGTGGACGACTTTTTGGCCGAGGCCAAGCCCAAGGACAAGATGGACCTGATCAAGCGCGAGCAGGGCAAGGGCAAGCTGGTGGCCATGACCGGCGACGGCACCAACGATGCTCCCGCGCTGGCGCAGGCTGATGTGGGCGTGGCCATGAACTCGGGCACGCAGGCCGCAAAGGAAGCCGGCAACATGGTGGATCTTGATTCCAATCCCACCAAGCTCATCGAGATCGTCGAGATCGGCAAACAACTGCTCATGACGCGCGGCGCGCTGACGACGTTTTCCATCGCCAACGACGTGGCCAAGTACTTCGCTATCATTCCGGCCATGTTCCTGGGCGTTTTCCCAGTGCTCGGCGCGCTCAACATCATGCACCTGCACTCGCCCGAGTCGGCGATTCTTTCCGCCGTGATCTTCAACGCCATCATCATCGTGGCGCTGATTCCGCTAGCTTTGAAGGGCGTTAAGTACGAGCCAAAAGCCGCCGACGTGCTGCTGCGCCGGAATCTGCTGATCTACGGCGTAGGCGGCATCATTATTCCGTTCATCGGCATCAAGGCCATTGACGTTTGCCTGGTGGCCATGCATCTGGCATAAAGGAGATTGAACGTGCCCTCGGTTTCATCGACAATCGTTTCTCAGGAAGATTCGATCATGCAACCTGTCAATCGAACGCAGGAACATGCAGCTCCGGCCGTGCATTCCGTCTGGGGAACCTCGATCCGCTTCACCATTGTGACGGCGGTGCTGCTCGGGATCGCGTATCCGCTGTTCATCGGCGGCATTGCAAAAATCATCTTCCCGCATCAGGCTGCGGGCAGCCTGATCCTGAAGAACGGACAGGTGATCGGCAGCGAACTCATCGCGCAGAGCTTTACCTCCGACCGCTATTTCCATCCCCGCCCTTCGGCTGCCGGCAACGGGTACGATGCGACCTCCTCCGGCGGTTCGAATCTTGCGCAGTCGAACGCCAAGCTTGCGCAGCGCATTCAGGGCGATATCGATAAGCTGCAGGCGGCAAACGGAGGCAAGCCGGTGCCGATCGACATGGTGACGACTTCGGCCTCGGGCCTTGACCCTGACATCACGCCGGATAACGCGTACTACCAGGCGCCGCGCGTGGCCAAAGCCCGCGGCGTGAGCGAGGATGCGGTCCGCAGCCTCATCGCGCAGCACACTGAGGGACGGCAGTACGGAATCTTCGGCGAGCCGCGCGTGAATGTGCTGGAGCTGAACCTGGCGCTGGATGCGGCAGGGAAGTGATTCACTAGACGTCTCGGCGGCCTTCGAGGGCGCGCGACATCGTCACTTCGTCTGCGTACTCGATGTCGCTGCCGGCGG
>JASIJW010000232.1:0-9412 GCA_030050035.1 Acidobacteriaceae bacterium
ATCTGCGCCGCCGAAAGCGAGGGCTGGCCATTTTCAAGCGGGGCCGAGGCAATCGCCTGGTCCATGATGGAGAGCGCGTCGCGCATGGAGCCGTCACCGGCCTCGGCCAGCAGCGCCAGCGCATCGTCTTCAGCCGTTACCTGCTCCTGCGCGGCGATGTTCTTCAACTGGCTCAGAATGTCATCGAATTTGACGGCATGAAAACTGAAGTGCTGGCACCGCGAGCGAATTGTCTGCGGAATATTTTCGGGCTCGGTGGTGGCCATCATGAAGACTACGTGCGCCGGAGGTTCCTCGAGCGTTTTTAGCAGAGCGTTGAAGGCCGCCTCGGTAATCTGATGCGCTTCGTCGAGGATGTAGATCTTGTACCGGTCGCGCGCCGGCGAGTACCGCGCCGCGTCGCGCAACTCGCGAATCTCATCGATGCCGCGGTTGGTGGCCGCGTCGATCTCGATCACGTCCACCGCATTGCCCTGGCGGATCTCCACGCATGAGTCGCAGACGCCGCAGGGTTCGGGATCAGGGCGCTCGGACGAGCCAACTTCATTGCGGCAGTTCAGCGCCTGCGCCAAAATGCGGGCGATGGTCGTTTTGCCGATGCCGCGATGGCCCGAAAAGATGTAGCCGTGCGCAATGCGGTTCTGGCGCAGCGCGTTCATCAGCGTGCAGGTCACATGGTCCTGGCCGGCCACATCGGAAAAGCGCTGCGGACGATATTTGCGTGCCAGAACCTGATAACCCATGCATCTGCTCCCCAATAGCCGGTCGAAAAATTTTCAGCAGGCCTGGAGGAGATTGTATCGTCTGGGACCGTGGCGCGATGTGGGTGGAAAACCCGACAGAGGCTTTGCGGTTGGGTCCCACCCTTGCGACAAAAAGAAGTCGCAAGGATGGAGCACGGGAAGTTTGTGGGCTATTTTTCGCGGCCGGAGCTCTTTCGCGGTTTCGGCTTGCGCTTGCGCATCTCGCGGCTTGAATACATCGTTCCGCGGCACTTGGGAGCACCGCAATTGCAGATGGCTTTATCGTCTTCGGCGCCATCATAAAGGCAATAGTCGTAGGTAATCTCTTCGCCGGCCGCAATGTTGCGGATGGCTTTAATCCACACCCGGCCAGCGGTTTCTTCGGTCTCGCAGTTCGGCTGGCAACTGTGGTTGATGAACATGGCCATCGAATGGCCGTCGATGACTCTTGAGCCGTCGCCGAGTCCAAAGAGATAGGTAACGGGAGAGTTCTCATACTGCTCGTCGGCCTCTTCTTTGCTCATTTTGTGGCCGGAGTACTCGGCCACGCGGGCGCCTTTACGGATGGGCGTGGTGGTATAGCAGCCGGCGGCGTGGATGGCGGAGGAGCGGATGATCAGGCCCATGGAATGTGCGATGCTTTCCTTAGTGGGGAATCGTGCGGAAGTTAATGCGGAAATCAGTGCGCAGCTTCCTTCTTGAAGGAATCGTACCATTTCAGGGGCTTGCGCAATGACGGGGAAACAGGGGATGAAGCAGAAGCTCTGGTATGCCCAGATTGTGACATGGATCGTGGCCGGCTGCGTTGCGCTGGCTGTGCCGGCAGTACGCGCACAGGCGCAGTCGCCGAGCTCCGCGCAAAAGCAGCAGGACCAGAATCAAAAAACGCAGCAAAATGGCCAGCAATCTGCCCCGCAGCAGCAGAATGGAAATCCCTTTCCGGATGATGAAAATGCCGCGCCCGTGATGCCCTCCGGCAACGCTCCGGAACTGGCGCCCGGCGAAACCGGCGCCGCGCCTGCCGCACCCGCCGTCGATCGCGACCCGGTGCGCAGCCCCGATGACGCCAATGCCACAGAAAACACCAATCCGCAGGGATTCAGCTCCAGCTCGAGCGGCCTCGACAATATACTGAACCCGCCGGACACCGATACCCGCTCAAAAAACGGCAAGGGTGACGACGCCACTGTGGACGAAGCGCCGCGCGAGACGCCCAAAGAGGACCTGAGCGTGGGCAATTACTACATGGACAACAAAGACTGGAAAGGCGCGCTTTCGCGCTTCCAGTCGGCGATGGTTCTGGCGCCCGACGATCCCGACGTTTACTGGGGCCTGGCGGAGTGCCAACGGCACCTGGGCCAGTATGCCGAGGCGCGGCAGAATTACCTCAAGGTGGTGGAGTACGATCCCGATAGCCATCACGCCAAGGAAGCCAAGAAGGCGCTCAAGGAACCGGAGATCGCCAATGCCAAAGCGCCGGCTGGCAGTTCAGTCCACTAGCCAAATCTGAATCGCTCTAGAATCCTGCCGCACGCAGGTAGGCGTTGATCATTGGCGTACCCCAGAAGGCGCTTACCAGCCCCCCTATGCAAAGAAATGTGCCGAAGGGCAGCTTGCTGAGGGACCATTGTGTGCTGGCTTCGCGCCGCGCCGCCGGAAATACCAGCAGCAGCAGAGCAAACGCGGTGCCGAAGGCCACGCCGAGCACAAATGCGAGCAGCGTGTGCGAGAGCCCCAGCCACACGGCCAGCAGCAGCATGAGCTTGGCATCGCCCAGGCCCATCCCCTCCTGCTTGCGAACCGCGCGGTACGCCCAGCGCGTGAACAGGATGATCGCCGGCGCAAGCAGTACGCCGATGACCCAGTGCACCACAGCGCCGTAAACATGGGCGCGATGCGTTGTCATGCCGCTGGTCCAATGCAGAGAAGCCGGACGCCATAGCCACGGAATGGCGAAGCGCAGAAACGCGAAGGGTAGGCCGAGGACCGCTCCGCCGAGCGTGAGCCGGTCAGGCAGCCAGAGGAACTCTGCGTCGAGTACGGCGAGCGCGACGAGCAGCCAACTCAGGATCATCTTTTCCACACAGAAGAGAACAGCGTCAAAGACGTTTGTCGCAGTTGCTCCGCTGGCTAAAACAGCGGGAATTGCCTGCCACGCGGCGATGGCCCAGGCCGCGCCCACAGCCAGCTCAACCAGCGGGTAGCGCCAGCCAATCCAGGCGCCGCATCCGCGGCAGCGGCCGCGCAGCGCGAGCCAGCTGGCCACGGGAAGGTTTTCATGCCACGCCAGGGTTCGCCCGCAACTGCGGCAGTGCGAGCGTGGCGCCACAATGCTTTCGCCCTCCGGCCAACGCGAGGCGCAAACGTTCAAAAAGCTGCCGAAGGCCAGCCCGAGCAGAGCCGCGATAATCGTTCCGAGCGCGCGAAGCATGAGCGTGGGCCCGGTGAAGGATGCAGATCGAGGGGCCGCTCACGACTATAACAGGAGGGACGTGCACATTCAGCGCGGAGTCTGGCGTAGTCGTGCGCGTGAAGCGGCGCCCTCCGCGATCATTCTGACAGGCGACCGGGCAACGGTTCTCAGTGTTTTGAAACAACTCCCCGCTCACAACGCAAAGCCGAGACAGAAAACAGACAGCGCCGTTAGTGTCCACAACATTTGTATAGGTCCGTTTGCCGGGTGTATTTCGTCCAGGTGAGGAGGGCGGCGTGCAGGAGAATCACCAGGCAAGACAGCATGACCATGGGGCGCTCCTGGATGTGAAATCTGGATGCGGGATGAAGGCCAGCCCCGACGAAATTCTGTCGGGTTCTACTGTACGGAGACTAGCTGTGGAATTTCGAGTGGCGGAAATTGCATTCAGCGCAGCAATTTGCACACGCTAAACTGAAGTGTGATGGACCTCGCAGACTCAAATTCTTCAGCAGAAAATGAAGCGCAGCCGAGGGCCACCGATCCGGCGCGCGCGGGGGAACTTTTCCGCGAATCGGCGGCCATTATGGCGCGTCTGCGCGCGCCCGGCGGCTGCCCGTGGGATCGCGAGCAGAGCTTCGACTCCATCCGCAAGTACACGCTCGAAGAGACCTACGAAGTCTTTGACGCCATCGAGCGCCGCGATTTTCCGCACCTCGCCGAGGAACTGGGCGATCTGTTGCTGCAGGTACTCTTCTATGCAGAAATGGCGGCGAACGAGGGGCATTTCACCATCGCCGACGTGCTCGACCATCTCAATCGCAAGCTGGTTCGCCGGCATCCGCACGTGTTTGGCGAAGAAGCCGCGCGCGCGGCAGGAAATTATGCCGATGTAAACGCGTCGGTGGAGGGCTCATCTGCCGCTGTGCTCCGCAATTGGGAGGAAATCAAGCGTGCCGAAAAACGGGCCAAAGCTCAACCGGCGGAGCATGCATCTTCGCGGCTTGACAGCGTTCATCGTGCACTGCCGGCTCTTGCCGAAGCGGCAAAGCTGGGCGCGAAGGCTAACAAGTCCGGCTTCGACTGGCCGCACTGGCGCGATCTGTTGCCGAAGATCGCCGAGGAGACGCGCGAGCTTGAAGCAGAGGCCGCAGCCGGAACGGCAGCACAGAATCCCGCTGTGGAAGCCGAACTCGGCGACCTGCTGTTCACTGTGGTCAACCTCGGCCGTCATCTCGGGGCGGACGCAGAGATGGCGCTGCGCGGCACCAACCTGCGCTTCCGCGAGCGCTTTCGATGGATGGAGGAAAATGCTTCGCGTCCGCTCGAAGAGCTTTCCGCCGAAGAGCTCGAATTTCTGTGGGCGGATGCCAAGAAATCGCTCAGTATAAAGGCTCATAATCCTCATGACCGGGCAAGCAACGCCTAGATAATCATGATCAAGATTCGCAGTTGTGAAGGCATGGATGAGTTCGAGGCCTGCGTCCAGCTCCAGTACGAGATCTGGCGCTACGACGAGACCGAGGCGATTCCGCGCAAAACATTTCTGCTGGCGACCAAAATCGGCGGCCAGGTAATCGGCGCATTCGACAGTGCAATCCACGGCGACGCACCAAGGCTCGTCGGTTTCGCCATGTCTTTGCCTGGAATCAAGACTTGTGGCGGCAGCGTCGCGCCCTATCTTCATTCCCACATGCTGGCCGTGCGTGACGGGTTCCAGAACCGCGGTATCGGGGCGCAACTCAAGCGGGAGCAACGCCGTGAGGCGCTGGCGCGCGGTATCCGGCATATGGAGTGGACTTTCGATCCGCTTGAAATTAAAAACGCTTTTTTAAATATCCACAGGCTGGGCGCCATCGTCCGCAGCTATTGGGAGAATTTCTATGGTGTATCCTCTTCTCGACTGCAAGGTGGATTGCCGACCGATCGGTTGGTTGCAGAATGGGTCCTCGATTCTCCCCGGGTCGAGGCGCATCTTGCGGGAAAGCCAGCCAAAGAGGAACGAACCGTGGAGCGCATCGAAGTTCCGGCTGCCGTGGGACAATGGAAGAAGAATGCCGGCGAGCGGGATCGCGCGCTTGCCCTGCAGCAGCAGAACCGCGAACGATTCGTCCACGCATTCGCGCGCGGTCTGGCAGTAATTGGTTTTATACGAGACGCGGAAGGAAACGGGATTTTCGAACTGGGTTCGGTTACCAAAGCAGATTTTGCTCCAACCTCCGAGGCGTCATAATCCATGAGAATCGATGCAATCATTCTGCGCGAAGTACGCATGCCGCTGGTGCGCCCGTTTGAGACCAGCTTTGGAATCACGCGCGATCGCCGCATCCTGCTGGTTGAGATTCACTCCGAAGGCTTGACCGGCTGGGGCGAATGCACGGCGGGTGAGCACCCGTATTTTTCATCGGAATCGACAGACACCGCCTGGCAGGTCATCATCAGCGAACTCGCGCCCATGCTGGCTGCCACGGTCCCCGAGCATGGCGGCGACTGCCCGCGGATCTTCAAGCAGGTGCGCGGCAACCGCATGGCCAAGGCGGCGCTCGAAAACGCAATCTGGGATCTCGAGGCACAGCGCGAGGGGGTGTCGCTCTCGCAACTGCTAGGCGGCGTTCGCGAAACCATTCCCTGCGGCGTTTCGCTCGGTATCCAGCCCTCCGTCGAAGAGTTGCTGGACGTTATCGAGCGAGAGCTTGCCGCAGGCTACCAGCGCATCAAGCTCAAATGCAAGCCGGACTGGGATGTCGAAGTCTTCGAGCAGGTGCGCAACCGCTGGCCTGGAATCATGCTGAGCTGCGACGCCAACTCCGCCTACAGGCTGCGCGATGCCGATCACATTGTCGCCTTCGACGCCTTTGACCTGCTGATGATCGAGCAGCCGCTCTGGCACGATGACTTCTTCTATCACTCCATCCTGCAAAAGCGGCTGGAAACACCCATCTGTCTCGACGAATCGATCCGCAACCGGCGCGACGCGCTGGCCGCCATCGAGATGGAGTCCTGCAAGATCATCAACATCAAGCTGGGCCGCGTGGGAGGCTTCTCCGAGGCCATCGCCGTTCATAATGCTGCGCTCGAACGCGGCGTTCCCGTCTGGTGCGGCGGCATGCTCGAGTCCGGCATCGGCCGCGCGCATAACATCGCGCTTTCCACGCTCGAGAACTTCTCTTTGCCCGGCGACGTCTCGGCGTCGGCGCGCTACTGGGTCGAAGACATCATCGAGCCGGAGGTGTCGGTTTCTTCCGCCGGCGAAATCTCCATCCCCGACACACCCGGCCGCGGCTACGAAGTCCGCAATGACCTGGTCGAGCGGCTCACCGCGCGCAAGGAGACGATCCGCGCGATGGCGCTGGTTTAGCGGAAAACGGGCCGGGTCAGTTCTGCTCGGGCTGCTCGTCGATGTGGTCGATGACGAGCAGCGGCTCATCCCGCATCATTTCTGCCTTACTTGGTGACTGTTTCGCCATCACGCGTAGAGCGGCGCCAGAGCAACGGCGCCCAGGCCGAGCAGGAAAAACACGAACATGAAAAACAGCAACAGCTTCGCCACACGGGGCGCACCGGCAAACTCCCGCCAGACAAAGACGCCCCAGCAGGCCGAGACCATGGTGGCTCCTTGACCGATGGTGTAGGAGACGGCCGGTCCCACAAGGTGTGCTCCCGAGGCAACGAAATTGGCCGTGCCGCCAACGCACCAGATGGCGCCGCCCAGAATGCCGGCCAGGTGCCAGCCCATTGGCGCTCGCCGGTAGTCTGCGCCGTCGACGGGAGGCTTGCCGTCGAGCGGTTTTTTCATCAATAGAAAGTTTGCCGGCAGCGTGGAGACGAGCACGCCGAGGATGAAGAACAGCGAGATGGCATAAGGGCCGGGCGCGGGACGGCCGGGAACGCCACCGAGCGCGCGGGCGACAAAGGGATAGAAGCAGCCCATGAGAATGCCGCAGGCAAGGCTGATGAGTATGCCGCGCGCAGTGGCCGCCTTGGCCACGGCTTCGCGCCTGCGGTATGCGGCGGCGTCAAACGCGATGGCAATGGCCACGAGAGCCACTCCTCCGAAGAGCAGCAGAGGGTTGCCTACCGGCCGGATGACGTAGTTGAGGATGGCGCCGATGACAAGCGCCAGGCCGATGCCGATGGGAAACGCAACTGCGAGGCCGGCGATCTCAATGGCCGCGATAAGCAAAAGATTGGCAACATTGAAGACCACACCGCCAACGAAGGCGTAGACGGCCGAGATGAGCGGCGTGCGCGCCAAATCTGCAAGGAACGGCGGCCCGCTGTGGCCGAGACTGCCGGCTGTAAAGCCAAGCAGCAACACGCACAGGCCCATGCCGATGGCGTAGTCCCAGTAGTAAAGCTGAAAGCGAAACTGCGGGCAGAACTTCATCGTGTTGGCAAACGAACCCCAGCACATCATGCTCAGAATCATCAGGGCGAGCGCAGCCCCGTACGTCTGCGGAAGCAACATGCGATTGCATCTCCGGAGAAATTGTGTTTTGCGGCAACAGTGAACGTTATCGCATTGGCTCGTTCGCTGTACAGGGCCGTAGGGACGAAGACGGGAAAACGTTGCAGCAAGGGAATTGATCTGGCAATATCGCAGTCGCAGGCAAAAGCATCACGATCCGTATTACCAACAGGTGATCTGAATGAGCGATTCTCCGTCTAATCCCTCCCGCAGGCATTTTCTTGAAATCGCGCCAGCCACACTGGCCGCGGGCGCGTTGGCCGCCTATGGACAATCGAAACAGGAAGTGGAACAGGGTGAGCATAGCAACAGCGCGAGCCTTCCGCTGGGCAAGCAGAATGCGCCTCTGCACGACGAGAATCCTGACTCGGAGATGCCGCCGCCCACTGACCACGGCAGCCTTCCGGCATTCAAGTATCCGTTCAGCCTTGCGCACAAGCGCGTGCAACCGGGCGGATGGACGCGCCAGGTGACGGTCCGCGACCTCGGCATCTCCAAGAGCATTGCCGGCGTGCAGATGCGTCTCGTAGCAGGCGGCATTCGCGAACTGCACTGGCACTCGGCCGCCGAGTGGGCCATCATGCTCTACGGCAATGCGCGCATCACCTGCATCGATCCTGATGGCCGCAGCTTTGTGGACGATGTGCGCGAGGGCGACCTGTGGAATTTTCCCACCGGCTATCCGCACTCCATCCAGGGCCTCGGGCCGGATGGCTGCGAGTTCCTTCTGGTCTTCGATGATGGCGCATTCGACGAATACGAAACCGTCCTGCTCACCGACTGGATGGCGCACACGCCGCCCGAGGTACTGGCCAAAAACTTTGGCGTACCGGCAAGCGCATTTCCGCCGCTGCCCGCCGAAGGTCGATACATCTTTCCTGGCACCATTCCCGGTCCATTGGCGGCGGACCAGAAAGCCGCTGCCGGTTCGCTCGGCGCGTCGCGGCTTTCATTTGACTTCCGCCTGATGGAGATGAAGCCCACCAAAAAGACCGCTGGCGGCGAAGTGCGCATCGTCGATTCACACAATTTCCCAGCGTCGCATACGGTAGCCGCTGCTCACGTAGTTCTGCACCCCGGCGCCCTGCGCGAGATGCACTGGCACCCCAACGCCGACGAGTGGCAGTACTACATCAAGGGCAAAGGCCGCATGACCACCTTCGCTGCTGCCTCGCGTGCCCGCACCATGGACTTCGAGGCCGGCGATGTGGGCTACGTTGAGCAGAACTTTCCGCATTACATCGAGAACACTGGCGACACAGACCTGGTCTTCCTCGAGATATTTAAGAGCAGCTATTACCAGGATGTTTCGCTCGCCAACTGGCTCACGCACTTGCCGCCGCAACTGGTGATCGATCATCTGAAGATCAGTGAAGCGACGCTCTGCAAGTTCCCGCACGAAGAAACTGTCGTGCGACCGTGAGGTGCGGCGATCGCGGAGATCTCCGTTGCACTGCCTCGGCTACCACCAAGGGATGGTGGTTGTGAATGAACATCCGAGAGCAGTAAGCCTCTATTGCAGGCTTACTGCTTTGCGGCTTTTACCGCCTCGGTCAGCGCCGGAACCACTTCGAACAGGTCGCCCACAATTCCGTAATCGGCGACCTCGAAGATGGGCGCATCGGGATCCTTGTTGATGGCGACGATACACTGCGAGCCCTTCATGCCCACCAGGTGCTGAATGGCGCCGGAGATGCCGACGGCGAGATAAAGCCTGGGCGCGACCGATTGCCCCGAGCTGCCTACCTGCCGCTCCATCGGCAGCCAGCCGTTATCGCAGATGGGCCG
>JASIJW010000233.1:0-4265 GCA_030050035.1 Acidobacteriaceae bacterium
CGCAGCACGGGCAATATGATCGGCTGTCTGGCCGGAGATGGCGAGCGTGCGCTGGAACCCGAATAGCTCTCCAGATGGATCGCGTGCTTCCACTACGCCGTCCGAGAGGAATGTGAGTCTATCGCCGAGGGCAAGCTGCAGCGTTGTCTCTGCAAATTCGGCGGTTGCCGTCAGGCCCAGCGGCAGTCCGGATTCACAGGAGATCTCTTCGCCATTTCGATATGGCGGGAGATGGCCGGCGTTGGCGATGGTCAGCATCCCGTCCGAGTCGACGCGGGCCACGCAGCAGGTTACAAAGCTGCCGTCAGAGTTGTCGGCGAGCTGCCGGTTGAGCCGCGCGAGGATTTCGGCAAGGGGGATATTTTCCTGCACGAGCGAACGCAATGCCCCGACGACAAGGGTGCCCAGCATGGCGGCTTTCAGCCCCTTGCCGCTGACGTCGCCGATGGCAATCAGTACGGAGCTATCGGATTGCGGATAGACCTGGTAGAAGTCGCCGCCGACCTCGCTTGCTGCGAGATACGCCGATTCAAACCGGAAGTGCGGTGTGGCGGGAAGCAGCGCGGGGACTAACTGCGCCTGCACGCTGTGCGCCGCTTCCATCTCAGCCGAGAGCCGCTCGTCGCGCTCGGCCGTGCGGGCGAAACGGAGCATGAGCAAAACGGCCACGGCGAGATCGGCGAGGAGCGTAAACAGCCAATCCCACGAGAGCGAAAAAGCCGAGCCCCGATAGAAAGTGAGGTAGGCTATTCCTCTTCTGGATTTGATCGCTCCGAACCAGTAGAGAATGTCCATGGCCCACATAACGGATGTCATCAGGTTACTGAGGAGGAATGGGGCTAGCAACAACTGGGCATCGCGGTTGCCCTGCCAGGCCAGGCGCACCAGCCGCGCGACGACCAGAATAGTCAACACAAGTGGAACAATCACCCAGGTTAGACTGGCATCGGTGACTGAGATGTAGCCCGCGCGGGCAAATAGCACAGGGATGGGCGCCAGCAGAAGCAGGACGATGCCGGTGCGGAGCAGTTTGTCGGCCGGGGCGCGCAGGAAGCGCCAGATGAAGAGGAGCCAGAAGATGAGCAGGGCCGCGCTGAGGCAGTTGGCCCCGAAGATCCAATCGAAGGCGGGCCATTGATAGCTGTGATATAACCATTCACCGATGTCTCGACCTGCGTCTGCGAAGAGAAAAAGAGCAGCCCATGCATACTCGGTGGCGCGTCTGCGTAGAAAAAATAGTCCCAGACTGAACAGGCCAATACCAAGGGCCGTAGCGCCCTCGAGCCAGAGTGGAATCTGTGTCGCCGCGATTGCAATCGTAGAGATCTCGCTGAGATTGGCAATGGTCTGCACTGATCCCACAAGCGGATACGGAGCGCGGCCGGTAAAGGCGACGTCATTCGATGACGCCTGCGGCTGCCAGACGCGAATGGCCAGCTCGATGGTTCGCCCGTTCAGCGCCGTGGGCAACGCGAAGGCGTGAGTAGTCATCGAGTAGCCCAGCCAGACCGGCGTCGGCCGCATCTTGCCGATGGCGCCGATGAGCTGGCCGTCGGCGTAAATCTCGTCGGCGCTGACGATTTCGGTGACACCCAGCGCGAGGGGCTCCTTGGTGGCGGGCAGCTTCACCTTCATCCGGTACCATGCGAAGCCGGAATAAAATTTGTGCCCCTGCTCGGCCCAGGACTTGTCGAGCCGGATGAGGGGCCATTGCGAATCGTCAAAGCCAGGCGTGGCCCATTGCGGATCATCGCCGATATGGAAGCGCCACGGCGCGTGGATGGCCACGGGAGCGCCGGCCTGAGATGCATCGGCGAACTGGCCTTGCGCGGCCGGCGCAAAGCAGATCGCCAGCATTGCAATCAGGATCGCGATGCGTACGAAACCCCTCATTGCCGGGACGAACGGAACGCTTTTCATGCAGGTGCTAATTCTCTCACGGTGAGTTCTGTTGTCGGTTGCTCACCATGGCTGAGGCGGGTGAGAGTGAGCACGGTGATGTCGTCGTTCTGGCCGAAGGCGACGGCTGCGTCGCTTGCCTCTGCGGCTCGCGGCTGGGAGGCGATGAGGGTGTGCAGGCGGTCGAAGCTGAAGATTTCGCCGCTGGCGCTGCGCGCTTCAAGCAGGCCGTCCGTATAAAGAACGAGGTAGTCGCCTTCGTGGATCTCGATTGCACGCTCGGAGTAAAGCTGGCCAGGCAGAATTCCGAGCGGGAGCGCGCCGGGCAGAAGAACTTCGCGCTGGCCGAGGAGTGGAGCGGGATGGCCGGCGCTAGCGATGGTGCAGCAGCCGTTGGCGTCGAGCCGCATGGCCAGGCAGGTGGTAAAGCCACCCTGGAGCCGGCCGCAGAGCCGCTGGTTCAGCTCGAACAGCAGCTCGGAGGGATGCGTGGTGAACCTCGCCAGCGTGCGCACCGTTCCCACAATGAGCGAAACCGTCATGGCAGCGCGCAGGCCCTTGCCGCTCACATCACCGACAACAATCAAGGTGGAGCCTGCGCATTCGCCTTCCAAGGGAATGATCTGGAAAAAGTCGCCGCCCACCTCCTGCGCGGGACGATACGCGCTGGTGAGGGCGAAGCCGGGCAGCTCCGGCAGCGTTTCGGGGATCAGTACCTGCTGCAGCTCACGCGCGCTTTTCAGTTCCTGTTCGAGAGAGCCCTGACGGCGCAGAGTGATTTGCATATACCGGTAGACGGCAAAGATGGCTGCGATGAAAAGCAGGCTCGCGGCCAAGACCTGCGGCGATAATTCGTTGCCGTTGATGGTGAACAGCGGTGAAGCGAGTTTTTGCGAGAGCGTCCAGTGGGTGAAGCGGCTGCCCTGGGCAAGGCCGGTGCGGATGACCTGGATCATCTCAAAGAGAAATGCGGAGATGGCGAGAAACCAGCGCGCGAAATCGAGGCGCTTGCGCACCGCCAGGGCGACGAGAACGAGTGGGAACATTTCCAGGGTAGTCGTGATGACGGTTAATAGGGCATCGATGAACAGCGAGGGAGCGGTAAGCCCCGGCCGAGACCAGACTGTGATCATTAGAAGCCCATCGAGCGAGGCGGCGGTCATCAGGACGATGGCGAGGTTGCGCGTAAAGCGCGCGATACGTGGATTGCTGTCCAGCTCGAGCAGGTAGAGCAGCAGGAACCAGAGGCCGACGTCCTCCATGGCGAGGACCGGCTGGAGCCAGCCGAGAGCAAAGTTATACGAGAGGGGCAATCTGAGGTTGCCAAGAAACATCGCCAGGACAGGGGAAGCGGTGAAGGCCGCCATGGCGAGCAGCACGCGCTGCGAGCGGTTGCGCAGCCAGGTGAGCAGGCTGAGGAACACCATGAGCGCGTAGAGGGTCTCGAGGCCGAAGTAGAACTGGTGGCTCCGCAACCATTCGTAGTCGAGCACTGCTTTTTCGGATTCGACGGCTGCGAGGCTGCCGGCGAGAGGCGTGGAGACGAAGCCGCCCTCTACGCCGTTATCGAAAGATACGAAGGGCTTTGCCCAGACGCGTACCGCGAGTACTCCATCGCGCGCAGGGCCCAGGTTCACGATCTGCGCAGGCTCGGACTCGAAATGAAAGAGCGGGTGCGGAGGCATTGCGCCGTCATGGCCCACCAAGCGGCCGTTCCAGTAGACCTCGTAGACATTCTGGATCTGCGGGATGAGCAGGTAAATGTCAGATGGCACGCCGGACGCGAGCGTGAAGCTGAGATGCCTGCGGTACCAGGCATAGCCGGTGTACAGGCGGTGCCCCTGCGCGCCCCAGGGCATGTCGGCGGTGAGTTGCTCCCAGCCGTTCGCGCCGGTTGCATCTGGCGTTTGCGGCAGCGCCCACGCGGGGTTGTCGCCCAAATGAAACTGCCATGGGCCGTCGAGCGACGCAGTGCCTTTGCCCAGCCCATCGATCTTCAGGACTGTGGGCTGTAGAGCTGCGGGTTGCAGGAATGTGGATTGCAGCGCCGCGGGAACTGGTTGCGGTTTGACGTGACCTGGCGCGGTGCAATATGCGGCGGCTGAGGTCAGCCAGAGGAGACACACGCAGAGCGGCAGACGGCGGCAAAGCATGGCATGAGCATACCCCGCTTTTGGTTTGAGAGCAGCAGAATTATGCCGGGGATCCCGGTCCTCATCCGACCCAATATTGGCCCACTAGAATGAGAATCGAAGCTCATGCACTCCTTCACATTCATTGCAGGGATCGACTGGCGGTGGGTGTGGCTGGTCGTGGCCGCGTTTCTGGCCGGCGTTCTGAACGCCGTTGCCGGCGGCGGGTCGTTT
>JASIJW010000234.1:0-6536 GCA_030050035.1 Acidobacteriaceae bacterium
CGAATACGCAGATTCTGCAGGACCCGCGCATCCGCGCGACGGATGGGCAGAAGGCTACGCTGACCATCGGCTCGAAGATTCCGATTGCCACGGGATCGTACCAGACGGGCGCGGCCACGGCGCTGGTGAGCTCGCTGGTAAACACGCAGTTCCAGTACATCGACGTGGGCGTGAAGATCGAGTGCACGCCGACGGTGCACTACGACAATGACGTGACGCTGAAGGTGCACGTCGAGGTCAGCTCTGAGAGCGGCAACGTGACTATCAGCGGCGTGACGGAGCCGATCCTGAGCCAGCGCATCGTGGACCAAGTGATCCGGCTGAAGGAAGGCGAAGCCAGCATCCTGGGCGGCATCCAGGACAACCAGGACCAGCAGAGCTGGACGGGGATTCCCGGGTTGAGCTCGATCCCGATTCTGAAGTATCTGTTCGGGTCGAAGGACCACACGATCCAGAACGATGAGATCGTATTCGTGGTGGTGCCGCACGTGGTGCGCGGCGAGGATCTGAATGAGGAGAATCTGCGTGCGGTGGATGTAGGCGAGGGCCAGTCGATCGAGCTGCGGCATGTTTCCGTGCCCGTGGGTAATGCTCCGGCGCCACGCCCGACGTCGACAGTGACGCCATCCACTTTCGGCACGGTGCCGGCGGCCAGCGCGCCGGCGGCAGCCATGGAGGCGTTGAACCAGATGCGGTCGAGCTCCGCGACCATGGAGCAGGCGCCGCCGACTTCGCATCCGGCTGCACCTATTCCGCCGACGGTACCCACGCAGGGCGCGCCGCCGGCAACGGCTGAGTCTGCGGCTCCTCCTCCACCAAGTACAGCGCCGCCGAATGCTGCGGCCGGGAACCTGAGCTTTAACATGCAGGCGCCGGCTGCTCCGGTTGCAGTGGGCTCGAGCTTCCAGATGCCGATTGTGCTGAATGGAGGCGTGGATGTTTCATCGGTTCCGCTGCAGCTCAATTACGATCCGGCGAAACTGACTCTGGTGAACGTGACCGGAGGCGACCTGCTGAGCAAGGATGGGCAGGCGATGGCGCTGATCCATCGCGACGATGGTCCCGGGAATGTGACGATTGTGGGCTCGCGACCGCCGGGAACCGCCGGCGTGAGCGGTTCGGGGGTCATCTGCGTCCTTACATTTCAAGCGAAGAATCCGGGGCAGACGAGCGTGACGATGACGCGGGCGGGAGCTGTGAACAGCAAGCAGCAGCAGATGCCGGCGCAGTCCTCGCAGGCCAACATTGTGGTGAAGTAGCAGAGTGCAGCAGAGGTCCAATTCGAGAACGGCAACGTCTGGTTCGAGAACGTCAGGGCCGGGAAAGGCTCAATCCGCACAAGTACGGCCGCGTGAGCGCGGGCTCACGCTTATTGAGCTGATCGTAACTTGTTTCATAATCTCGATCCTGGCCAGTGCGGCGATTCCGATTGCGCGATTCCAGATCAAGCGCGATAAAGAACGGGAGCTGCGCCGCGACCTGTGGATGATGCGCGACGCGATCGACAAGTACAAGGATGCCGCCGACCGCGGGGCTTTTCAGACGAAGGTAGACAGCCAGAATTACCCACCCGACCTGGACACGCTGGTGAATGGCGTGGATGTGCAGGGCAAAAAGCTAAAGTTCCTGCGCAAGATTCCGGTGGACCCGATGACCGGGCAGGCCGACTGGGGGGAACGCTCGATGCAGGACGATCCCGATTCCGACTCCTTCGGCGGGCAAAGCGTCTTCGACGTGTATTCGAAGTCGCAGGGCACGGCGCTGGATGGGACGAAATATTCGACGTGGTGAAAACGGCAGCTTTTAGCTGCCAGCTCCTAGCCGCTAGCCTAGATGTGGCTGGGTGAGGAGCCCTCGGGGCTATTTTCAAGGAAGCATGACTTCTGGCAAACACAAATCCGCAGGTTTCACGCTCATCGAGCTGATGATCGTGATGGCTATTATTGGCATCCTTGCCACGCTGGCCATCCCCAGCTACGTAGCAGCGGTGAAGCATGCCCGCGAGGCTGTGCTGCGGGAAGACCTGCAGACCATGCGCGCGGCCATCGACTCCTACACAATGGACAAGCAAAAGGCGCCCGAGTCGCTCGACGACCTGGTGCAGAACGGGTATCTCAGGGCGATTCCCGAGGACCCCATGACGCACAGCACCGACACCTGGGTGACGGACCAGAGCCAGGCGATGTACTCGCTGGACGAAACCGATCCGGGTGTCGACGACGTGCACTCGGGCTCGGATGAGACGGGGTCGGACGGGCAGCCGTACAGCTCCTGGTAGCGGTGCGCAGCTTATAGTTCATTCACAGTTCTGTAGCGCTTGACTTTAAGCAAAAGCACCCTCAGCGGCTAAAGCCGCTTCAGTTTCGACGTACAGGGCATGGCTAAAGCCGTGCCCTTTCAAGACACTCGAAAGCGAAGCGCTGCCCATCATTTCTTAATTCCTGGTTCCCGGCATGAGCGGCATCGCGCCGTACACTCAGGTTGTGCCGGAATTCAATCAAAATGAAAACGACAGCGCGCTGGCGCGTGAGATCGAGGCCATTTATTGCCTGTACGCAGGGTGCCTCTATGCCGGCTTGGATCGCGGTCCGGATCTACGCGGCGTTGGCCTGCGGGATGGGTTGGGCGGGAAGCTGCTGTTTGCAGGCGAGCCGGACGCCGATGGACGCCGGCTGCTGCGCGCGGCCAATATTGCCGGCGCGGCATCGCTGGCTGCTTCAGCCGACGCCCCGGCACTGCGGCGGGCGATGCGCGAGGGCGCGCTCGACTTTGTGGTGACCGACCTCGATGAAGCGCTGCGGATTCTCAAAAACGAAATTCGCAAAAGGCGGCCGGTGGCCGTGGGTGTTTCGCTGGCACCCGCGACGGTTGCGCGCGAGATGGTGGAACGCGGCGTGCAGCCCGACCTGCTCGCGGCGCAGCTTGCTGCCGGCGCGGAGTTGGAAACGTTCCGCGCGAACGGTGCGCAGACCGTTGGGGCGCGGCCGATTCCGGAGGGAAGCGAGTTCCGCCTCATTCCGCTTGCGGAGGCGTGGGCGCAGCGAGCGGCGGAGATGGACGGGGCGCTGCTGGAGTGCCTTGACGAAGACGACGCGCTCAACCGGCGCTGGGTGCAGATGGCGCCGAAGTATCTGCCGGCGCAGGCGCGGAGGATACGGGCGCTTGTATGCGATGCAGAGGTGGCGCGGCGGGTGGAGAAGCAGGGATCAGGGAATAGGAAACAGGGAACAGGAAATCGTGCTTAGCGCTCTTGCACCGTTGACTACTTATCGTTGACTACTTATCACTGACTGCTGTTCTCAATGCGAGTCCATAGTTCGCGGATGCCGTAGTTTGTTTTTGCGGAGACGGGGAGAATATCGTCGGTCTCGAAGGCTTTGCGCAGCGCGGCAAGATTGCGGGTGCGCTCGTTGCCGCTGAGGCGGTCGATTTTTGTGGCAACGACGGTGAAGCTGCGGCCGGCGGAGCGGAGCCAGTCGAGTAGCTGGCGATCGGCCGGGCGCGGGGGAATGTTCGAGTCGACCAGGCAGACACAGAGCACGAGAGTGGGCCGCTCGGCCAGATACGGCTCAATGAATTTAGGCCACTCGGCAGAGATGGATTTCGAAATTTTTGCGTAGCCGTAGCCGGGCAGGTCGGCGAAGATTTTTTTCTGCTTTTGGTTTGCATCGAGCAATTGGAAGAAGTTGATTGCTCGCGTGCGGCCGGGCGTGGAAGAGACGCGCGCGGCCTTTTCGCCGGCGAGTGCGTTCAGCAGGCTCGATTTGCCGACGTTGGATCGGCCGAGGAAAGCAATCTCCGGCACGGTGGGCGCGGGGAACTGCGCGGCCGAGAGCGCGGAGAGCAGGAATTGGACGGTATAGCGCATGCGGGCGCGGACTGCTTTCAGAATAAAGGAATACGGGGTGTCGCGGGCTGCATCCTAGACTGGTATCGGGCCAACGGGGAATGACAGGACTGCACTTGAGCAACATACCTGCATTCGCTGCCGCATTTTCTGGTCCTAATTTGTTTGCCGGAGCGCGCTCCCGATGCAGGATTGGCTGAGAAATTTCCATGGTGCAAATCAAGCTTTTCCGGTTGGCGAGATTGCCGTAAAAACGGCGGTGGCGCTGGCGCTGGGACTCCTTGTCGGCTTCGAGCGCGAGTGGTCGAACAAAGATATCGGGGTTCGCACATTTGCGATGACGGCACTGCTGGGGTTGCTGGGGGCACTGCTAGGACCAGCGCTGCTCGTGTTTGGCGGCGCGGCGGTGCTCGTGCTGATCGTGTTCACCAATCTGGGTGGGCTGCATATTTCCAGAAAACTGGAAGCCACCACTTCGATGGCGCTTGCCGTGGTTTTTCTTTTAGGCGTACTGGTGGGTCAGGGGCATCTGTTCACACCAGTCGCGTGCGCCATTATTGTCACGATGCTGCTGGCGCTGAAGCCGCAGCTTCGCGCATTTGCAGGAGGGCTCACGCAGCAGGAGGTTCGGAGCGCGCTGTTGCTGGGACTGCTGGGATTTGTTATCTGGCCGCTGCTGCCCGACCGATTCGTCGATCCGTGGCAGCTTTTTCAGCCGCGGGAATACTGGATCACGGTAATTGTGATCGCGTGCCTGGGATTTTTGAATTACGTTCTTCTGCGGGTATATGGCTCAAGGGGAATTTTTCTTTCGGCGGTTCTGGGCGGGCTGGTGAACTCCACGGCAACGGCGGCAGAGCTGGTTTCCACACTTTCCGGCGCGGAGCTGATTGAGCTTACGGTGCCTGCAATCCTGCTCACGTCGGTCTCAATGTTCTTTCGCAACCTGATCATCCTCGTCATCTTTGCTCACGGCGCGATTCGTACGGCAGCATTGCCTTTGATCGCGATGACGCTAATAGCGGCGGTCTGGGTGTATCGCGACCGGCGCAGGGCAGCGGACCATGAGCGCGGGATGAAGCTCGATGTGGGCTCGCCAATTTCGCTCAAGAGGGTAGCAAATTTCGCGATTCTCTTTCTGATACTGCAAATTGTCGCGACATTAGGACAACGCTGGTTGGGCAATGCCGGTTTCCAGATCGTGAGCGTGCTGGGCGGGCTGTTCAGCAGCGCGAGCACGACTGCCGCGGCGGCCAATATGGCGATGCATGGCAAGGTGAGTATGTCCCAGGCAGGAATCGCGGTGGTGCTTACGTCGATCGCCAGCGCGCTGGTGAATCTGCCGATCGTGCTACGCCGGCCAAGCGTCAAGCCGGTGATGCGGGAGCTCGTTCTTTCGTCGCTGCTTCAGGTGAGCGCAGGAATCGCAGTTGCTGTGGCTGAGTGGGTGATCTTCGCGGCGAGATGACCGGCACGCAACCGTCTTCGGCCCTCGCGTCACTAGAGCGGTTCCAGAGTTTGCGTGGCCTTTCCTTTTCCGTGCAATGTGGCTTTTTCCTGGGGAAAAAGCCACTCAGCGGTTGCGACTCCAGGATATAGCAACTCTGGAACCGCTATAGCCCTCACGCGTAGTCCTTTTTTCGATGCGCTTCTCTGGGTGCGGATTGTGGACGAGGCGATGGACGAAGATGCCGGAAGTGTGGATCTCATCGGGGTCGAGCTCGCCGGGCTGGACGATGATTTCGGCTTCGGCGATGGTGAGCTTGCCGCAGGTGGCGGCGTTGGGGTTGAAGTTGCGCGCGGTGCGGCGGTAGATGAGATTGCCGTTGAGATCGGCCTTCCAGGCTTTGACGAGGGCCAGGTCGGCGCGGATGCCGCGCTCGAGGATGTAGGTGACGCCGTCGAAGTCCTTGTGCTCCTTGCCCTGGGCGATGACGGTGCCGACGCCGGTGCGGGTGTAGAAGCCGGGAATGCCGGCGCCGCCGGCGCGCATGCGCTCGGCTAGCGTGCCCTGCGGGCAGAACTCGACCTCGAGCTCGCCAGTGAGGAACTGGCGTTCGAACTCGGCGTTTTCTCCCACGTAGCTGGAGATCATTTTTTTGACCTGGCGGGTTTCGAGCAGCACGCCGAGGCCCCATCCGTCCACGCCGGCGTTGTTGCTGGCGATGGTGAGGTTGCGCACGCCGGTGTCGCGCAGCGCCTGGATGAGCGCCTCGGGAATGCCGCACAGGCCAAAGCCGCCAATGGCAAGCAGCATGCTGTCGCGGACTACTCCATCGAGGGCGGAACGCGCGTCGGGGTAAAGCTTGTTGAGGCCGCGGGGTGCGTGGGGCGTGGTGGTCATGGTGTTGGTCAAAAACGACAGCAGCAAGTTAGCTTCGCTCTCGCGAAGTTAGCGGGTTAGCGAGTTAGCGGGTGGTGCCCCGTTTCTCGGGCCAAACATCATCAGATCCCCAGCATCATTTTGGCGATTACGGAAAGCTGCATGAACGAGGTGCCTTCGTAGATTTTGCCTATCTTGGCGTCGCGGTAGAGTTTTTCGACGGGGTAATCGCGGACAAAGCCGACGCCGCCCAAGACTTCAACCGCGAGGCTGGCGACGCGCTCGGCAACCTGCGAGGCGAAGTACTTACACATGGCGGCTTCCTTGCGGAAGGGCATGCCGGCATCTTTGAGGCGCGCGGCGTTG
>JASIJW010000235.1:0-12598 GCA_030050035.1 Acidobacteriaceae bacterium
TATTTTCCCGCAGTGAGAATATATCCCCAAATGCCTCTACCGTGACCCCACTAACGGCCGCCCCAGTTACCGCCGTCACCACTGGCGGGCGGAACGGGTTCCAAAAATGTCAAATTTGGGCTTCCCGGGGTCCGGGCCACCCGCCGCTTGATGGAATCCGTTGCAGGGCTCAAACAAGGGTAATGCGCTTGGTTGTGCAGCCCATGGAGCCCCGCGCAATCTTACCGGTACGATGTAAAAACTACATCACTTCCAGAGCTGTCTGCGGCTTGCGCTTTTTTGTAACTTATTGAATCCATTGCGTACGATCAGCTTCGACCGGTTGGCATCGAAGATGCTATCTCCCTGATCGGGTAGACACGGCCTGTGTATCTCGTTCGACCTCGGAGGCCGGAAGAAATGAGGAGAGTGATCATGAATCGCTTCGGTTTCGTAGTAACGGCTGCAGCACTGACGGTCTTTGGAGTCTCCGGCTGCGCCACGAAGAATTATGTGAGGAACCAGACGGCGCCCCTGGTGGACCACACAGGTCAACTGGAGCAGAAGTCAGCGGAGAACAACCGCCAGATCCATGACGTGGATCAGCGCGCGCAGGCCGGGATTCAGCAGGCGCAGAGTTCGGCTGACCAGGCGAACCAGAACGCGCAGAACGCCGCAAACCAGGCGAACCAGGCCAACCAGGCGGCCAACGATGTGGCGAACCGCGCCGACTCGCTGGATGCCGTTGTGAAGGGCCTGGACAACTACCATCAGCTCGCGGATGTGACGGTCACCTTCGGCTTTGACAAGTCCGTTTTGACTGCGGACGACAAGGAACAGCTGGACACCTTTGCCGGCCAGCTTGCGAATGCGAAGAGCTACATTCTGGCGGTGACGGGCGGGACGGATACCACCGGATCGGCACAGTACAACTATGAACTGAGCAACCGCCGCGCGGATGCCGTGGTGCAGTACCTGGCTTCGAAGTACAACATTCCTGCCCGCCGGTTCTACCTGATCGGCATTGGCAAGGACCAGCAGGTGGCGCCGGATGATACCCGCGCCGGCCGGCAGCAGAACCGCCGCGTGAAGGTGCAGCTGCTGTCGAATATGGGCAATCCGCAAGAACAGCAGGCGCCGGCAGCGCCGACGGGCGGGCAGTAGATTTCTCTCGGTCGATTCTCCCTGGGTGAAAAAGCAGAATAAAGAGACAGGCCCGCAGTTTGCGGGCCTGCTTTTTTGTTGCTTAAAAACGCGATGTGCGCGGCTCAAACTTCGAAACACGTTCCTCAGCGGCTGAAGCCGCGCTGATTTTTGCATGTTTTGCGGCACGGCTAAAGCTGTGCCCTTTCAAAACTGCGGCAATGTCAGCGGTACTACGGCAATGTCGGCAGCCTGACGAGAGTAGGCACACTCACGCGAGGAATTTCACGTGCTCCGCGCGCACGTCGTTGGCGGTGAACAGCCGCAGGAATGGCGCGCCCTTGGCTGCGGCTTCGACTGCGGGACGACCGTTGGCTTCTTCACGCTCCACGATGCAGACGACCGCGACGACATTCATGCCGGCCTCCTGCGCTGCTTCGATGGCGTTGATCGTTGAGCTGCCGGTGGTGCAGACGTCATCGACGATCACCACGCGCGCTCCTTCGCGGCAGAAACCTTCGATGCGACGGCCGGTGCCGTGGGCTTTTTCCGCCTTGCGGACGAGGAAGCCGTGAAGCAAAGGTGCAGACGGTTGCGACTGCGCACGCCAGGCGCTGGCGGTGGCGACGTTCGAGACGATGGGGTCGGCGCCCATGGTGAGTCCGCCCACAGCTTCGGCTTCGATGCCGTTAGTTTCGAGAAGCTCGAGGATGGCGTGGCCGGTGAGGCGTCCGCCTTCGGCGTGCAGCGTGGTAGTGCGGCAATCGATGTAGTAGTCGCTGGTGCCGCCGGAGGACAGTTTGAATTGGCCGAGGCGGAAGCTGGTGCGGGCGAGGAGGGAGAGAAGCTGTTGGGCGTGCGTGGGCATTGAGTAGATTTTAAGGGAACAGGGAACAGGGAACAGGGAACAGGGAATAGGGAATAGGGAACAGGGAATAGGGAATAGGGAATAGGGAACAGGGAACAGGGAACAGGGAATAGGGAATAGGGAATAGTTACCTATCTGGTCTTTTTCAGCTTGTTCATCATTGCGACGAGCATCCGACTTACCTCTTCGGAGAGTTCTTCTGTCTGTCGCCGGACAGAAGTATTGCCGAACCCCAGTCCATCGGCTATGACGAGCTGTGTTTGTAATTCGCAGTTCGATCCCCTCGCATGTCCGAGAAAAATTAGATATTCGCCACGAGTCGACTTGCCAAATCCTTCGGCAATATTGCTTGCGATCGAAACAGATGCCCGCCGAAGCTGGTTTGTAAGTCCAAAGCGCTCTGAATCAGGGAAGGTTGCTGTGAGCTTATATGTGGCCAGGCTTAACTGCACTGCGCGTTGCCATACGATGAGTTCTTTGAAGTGACTTCCCATACGCTCCCTGAGATCGCACCGGTACCACAGTTTTACCTGTTCCCTATTCCCTGATCCCTGTTCCCTTGCCTTTCACAGCTTGTCCATGTGGCGGAAGCCGTGGGTGCCGACTGCCATGATGAAAAACAGCATGAAGTTGTAGCTGGCGTGGACGAGGGTGCTGGCGGCGAGGGAACGCGTGCTGAGGCGCACCGCAGAGAGCACGAGGCTGACGCCGATGAGCAGAATGAACGGGCCGATGGAGTAGGCCGTCTGCTCGCCGTGCATGAGAGCGAAGGCGATGCTGGTGTAGAGCGAGGCGAGAATCATCGCCGGCACGGACCAGACGGGATGCTGATTCCCGTCGACGACTGCGGTTGAGGCGGCGTGCAGCGCGGGGCTGCGGTCGATGAGCAGCCATGCAAGGCCGATTCCGGCGAGCCACGCCACGACGATGAGCACTCGCACGGCAACATGCGGAATATCGTGGCTGCGCGGGAAGGCGCAGAGGCCTGCGAAGGGAATTGCCGTGATGATGGCTGCCGTGGCCTGGGCAGAGCCGGGCCAGTGGACATGGCCTTCAAGATCGGTGGTGTGCGGTCTGTTGCGCGCCACGTGCTCTGCGATCCAATCGAAGCAGGTGCAGAAGGCGGGCAGCAGAAATCCGCGGAAGAAGGTTTCCTCAAAGAACGGCGCAAAGGTGACGCCGAAACCGAACAGAAGCCATGCAGCGCCGGGCGTGTGGAAGATTTTCTCGATGGGCGTTTTGGAGGGGCCGGGAACAATCACCGTGTTGAGCAGGGCGAGCACGATGCAGGCAATGGCTGCGGCCACCAGACGCCATCGCAAGCGCCAGGCGGTCATAAAGTTCCATTGGATGCCGGAAAAGAAGCCTTTTTGCCAGACGAGAGGAAAGATGATGAGGCAGGCGATGAGCGAAGCGAGGTAGAGAATGGCCTCGCTGCCCAGGGCGTAGTGCACGTCGGTCATCGCATCCTGAAGGCTGGTGACGCCGAACAGGTGGCGCTTCAGCGCAAGCTGGCTGAGAACGCCGGCAAACACGGCGCCGAAGCCTACCAGAACCAGCAACAGGACAAGATGGCCGAGATTCGGAATGCGTTCGGGACGGTGCAGGTCGACGGCTTCAAAGCGGGGTGGTTCGATGTGTGCCGGTTCGAGGTGGGCCTGCGGTGCCTGGGGGCCATTCAAGGCAGGAGGCTCAGAGGGCGCAAAGCGGCCGTCGAGCGGAGCGGAGCCGGGTATGGCTCTGCCCGGGGTGGTTTCAGTGGGAGCGGCTGTTTCCGCTGCTTCGGAGGGTCTGTCGCCGACGGGTTGCGGGTCATTTGAATGAGGGTCATTTGAATGAGTTTCTGGGGAATGAGGGTCGGTGCCGGCAGGCTGCTGTGCCGGGGTCCACGGGCGTGGTGGATTCTCTTCGGGCGAACTCGGCGAACTCGTCATTAGCGTCCTGTCTTCTTCCTTCGGGGCGCGGCCTTTGCGGCGCCGTTGTTTTTTCCATTCCGGCCGTTTTTCCCCCGAGTCTCCGGTGGTTCCGCTGCGGACGAGGTCTCATTGGCATTTGCTGCCTGAGCCAAGGCTTTCTCTTCCGCAACATTCTCGACTATATCCTCGATCAGCCGGCCGTCGTTCGAAGTATAGTATCGCCGCAGGAACTGGCCCGTGTAAGACTCCGGAGTGGCGGCAATCTTTGCCGGCCGTCCCTGGCCGATGACGCGTCCGCCGTCCTCGCCACCCTCGGGACCGAGATCGATCACCCAGTCGGCGTTGCGGATCACGTCCAGATTGTGCTCGATGATGATGACGGAGTTGCCGAGATCGGTGAGGCGGTGCAGCACTTCGAGGAGCTTGCGCACGTCGTCGAAGTGCAGGCCGGTGGTTGGCTCGTCGAGCAGGTAGAGGGTGCGGCCGGTCTGGCGCTTGGAGAGCTCGCGCGCCAGCTTCATGCGCTGCGCCTCGCCGCCGGAGAGCGTGACTGCGCTCTGGCCGAGATGGATGTAGCCGAGGCCCACGTCGACGAGCGTCTGCAGCTTCTGCCGGACCTGGGGAACGTCGCTGAGCACCGGC
The DNA here is from genome assembly GCA_030050035.1 of Acidobacteriaceae bacterium. Classification (GTDB taxonomy): domain Bacteria; phylum Acidobacteriota; class Terriglobia; order Terriglobales; family Acidobacteriaceae; genus Telmatobacter. Next base: position 4,549 of record JASIJW010000235.1, read on the forward strand.
AGGGCGTCTTCGATGGTGAGGTCGAGAATGTCGGCGATGGAGTAGCCGTGGAACTTTACGGCCAGCGTCTCCTGGTTGTAGCGGCGTCCGTTGCACACCTCGCACTGCACGTAGACGTCGGGCATGAAATTCATTTCAATGCGCCGCTGTCCGTCGCCCTGGCAGGCCTCGCAGCGGCCGCCGGTCACGTTGAAGCTGAAGCGGCCGGGCTTGTAGCCGCGCTCGCGCGACTCCGGGAGCATGGCGAAGAGGTCGCGGATGGGCGAGAAGACTTGCGTATAGGTCGCAGGATTTGAGCGCGGCGTGCGGCCGATGGGCGACTGATCGATGCGGATCACCTTGTCGATCTGCTCGGCGCCGGTCAGATCGTCGTGCGCGCCGGGCTCTTCGCGCGAGCCGTAAAGCTGCTTGGCGAGCGAGCGGTAGAGGATGTCGTTCACCAGAGTGCTCTTGCCGCTGCCGCTCACGCCGGTGACCACGGTCATTACGCCCAGAGGAACGCGGATCGAAATTTCCTGCAGGTTGTGCTCGCGCGCGCCGGTGATGGCGAGCCATTTGCCGGTGAGCGGACGCGGCTTTTCGCGCTGGATCATGGTGGCCGAGCCACTCATGTATTTGCCGGTGAGCGATGCGGGGTTGGCCATGATCTGGTCCGGCGTGCCTTCGGCGACGACGTTGCCGCCGAGCCGCCCGGCGCCGGGGCCGAGATCGAGAACGTAGTCGGCGTGGCGGATGGTGTCTTCGTCATGCTCAACGACGAGGACTGTGTTGCCGAGGTCGCGCAGCCTTTCCAGAGCTTGAATCAGCCGGTTGTTGTCGCGCTGGTGCAGGCCGATGGAGGGCTCGTCGAGGACGTAGAGCACGCCGCGCAGCCGCGAGCCGATTTGCGTGGCGAGGCGAATGCGCTGGCCCTCGCCGCCGGAGAGCGTGGCGGCATTGCGATTGAGCGAAAGGTAATTGAGGCCGACGGCGCACAGGAACTCGAGGCGCTCGACGACTTCGCGGCGGATGCGCTCGGCGACCAGCGCCTCGCGCTCAGTGAAGCTGAGGTTGATAGCCGCAGAAAGCGCGCGATTGAGGGGCAGGGCAGTGAAGTCGGCGATGGAGAGATTGCCGATTTTGACGGCCAGGGACTCCGGCCGCAGACGCTTGCCGCGGCAGGCAGGGCAGGGTGTCGCGGACATGAAGCTCATCATGTACTCGCGGTAGCCTTCGCTGCGCGCTTCTTCAATGGTGTCGCGCAGGTAGGCGAGAATGCCGTGGAAGCCGGTGCGGGGCGCTTCGCCCTTGGGCGGTCCGTAGACGAGGATGTGCTGCTGTTTCGGCGGGAGGTCTTCGAACGGCGCCTTCAGGTCGATCTTGTAGCGGTCGGCGGCTAGCTGAATGAGCTTGAGCAGATACTGCGAGGACGAGCCGGGTCCAAGACCGCCATCGAGCAGCGGCTTGGACCAGTCGGTGATGACCTTGGCGGGATCGAGATCGTAGAGCGAGCCCAGGCCGTGGCACTCCGGGCAGGCGCCGTAAGTGGAGTTGAAGGAGAAGCTGCGCGGCTCGAGCTTGGGAACGTCCAGGCCGCACTCGGGGCAGGCCATGGAGGACGAGAATAGCTGCTCTTCCCCGTTGCTTGGCGCGATGAGCACCAGGCCGTTGGCCATCTGGAGGGCCTTGCTTATGGCTTGTTCCAGACGCTTCTCGACGGATTGCTTGCCGGAGGATTGGAGGTCTTGCTTTCCCACCCTTGGGGACAATGATGCCGTCGATGATGAAGTTGTCGACGATGAAGCTGTCGACGAGGATGGGGCACTTTCGGTTTTCAGAAGGACGCGGTCGATGACTGCTTCGATGGTGTGGTTCTTGCGCCGGTCGAGCAGCACCGGCTCAGAGAGGTCGCGCATTTCGCCGTCGACGCGGGCGCGGAAGCCCTGCTGGTCGATTTCGTCGAGGAGGTCGCGGAACTCGCCCTTGCGGCCGCGCACGACCGGGGCCATCACGGTAACGCGCTCGCCGCGGCCGAGTTCCATGACGCGCTCGACGATCTGCTCGGCGGTCTGGCGTGCGATGGGCCGGCCGCAGTTGGGACAGTGCGGCGTGCCAACGCTGGCGTAGAGCAGGCGGAGGTAGTCGTAGATTTCGGTGATGGTGCCGACCGTGGAACGCGGGCTACGGCTGGTGGTTTTTTGCTCGATGGAGATGGCCGGGCTGAGACCCTCGATCGAGTCGACATCGGGCCGCTCGATCTGGTCGAGGAATTGCCGGGCGTAGGCCGAAAGCGTCTCCACGTACCGGCGCTGACCCTCGGCGTAGATGGTGTCAAAGGCCAGCGAGCTCTTGCCCGAGCCGGATAGACCGGTGACCACGGTGAGGGCGTTGCGGGGAATGCGCACGTTGATGTCGCGCAGGTTATGCTGGCGCGCCCCGCGCACGGAAATGTGGGTGATCGACATGGTGGCTAAATCCGGCGTCAGGTTTGGGCCCAGTCCCGGCTGTTTTGTCCTGGGCCGTTCTGTTTTGGGCTGTTCTGTCTTGGGCTGTTCTGGCAGGAGTGGTCTCCCGGACCGGTCTTGAGTCTCCGCAACCACGCTTCGGCAAAGCAGGAAACTCGCCGGCACACCAAAGTAATCCCTGCGCCATCTGTCGGTTTTCCCGTAAATAACACCCTAGAGTATTCTATTTGTCAATAGAAAGCAGGGTCAACGCGGCAGCAAATTCTGCGACAATCGCATCATTCGGTATGAGGCGTTTCACATTTTTGTGTGAATTTGCCGGCACAGAACATGCAACTGTCCACAACCGAGGCCGCAGACCCCGGATTCGATTATCCTGGAAGGGCAGGATTGACGAAGGGCGGGATTGACAACTTCGATTGAGAAAGTTGCAGAACGCAATCTTTAAAGAGTTATCCGAATTGCCGATATCGATGTTGGACGATTTTGAAATGGGTAACCTTGGTGCAATGGAATCGATTAAGGCGGGCTGAATGACGGATCTGTTTAACCTGGTGATGCTGATTTGTGCATCCATCGCAGCATTGGCATTTGGAGTTTTCGCCGCGTACGGCATTTTGCGGGTGGCCTTCGCGCTGATGCGGCCCCGCCCGCGGCAGGCTGTTAAGACCCTTTCAGAAATCGCGCCTGCTTCCTGACATCACTCCCAGCAAATTGCGCAGCCGGCTTGCAGTTTATCGCAACGGGCCGTGCCTCGCTGCGGCGTAGCAGGTCCAATCAAAACTACTGAGGCTGCTGCACTACTGAGGCTGCTGCTGCGGCCGGGGGAAGCCCTGCGGCTGTTGCTGCTGTTGATCCTGCTGCTGTTGTTGTTGTTCGCGCTGCTGCTGGATCTGTTGCTGCCGGATCTCCTGCTGCATCTGCTGCGGGTTGCGCGGCGGCATGGGGTATTCGGGCGGACGGTCCGGCTGGCCTTCCAGTGGGACGTCCGGCTGCTCCTCCTCGGGCTGGCTTGGCGTGACGGCGGTATTCGCCGGCGTCTGCGCGGCTGCGGCGCTTGAGCTGAGGAGGATTTGCTGCGGCGGCTGGTCGCCTGCGCCGCCAATCATCAGTACGTTGTAGCCGGAGCCATCGAGGAGTTTGGAGAGCACTTCGCGCGCCGGACCAGGGCCGTAGGTGCCGAAGACGCGCTGATCCTGACCGAAACCCTCCACCTTGGCACCGGTATCGGTCGCCACTTCGTGCAGGATCTGGTCAAGGCTCGAGTTTGATGCCTGGATTTGAAGCCCATGGCTGTCCCAGACCACCGTCGCCGGATTCGGTGGGTGGTTCGCCGGCCAATCGGGTGGGGGCGGCGCTGGCGGTGTTGCGGCAACTGCGGGGGCTGGCTTGGCAATGGTCTCTTTTGGGGCGTGCCCGGGGCGCCGGTGTGTTGCGGAAGCATGACCCGGTTTGCCGGATGCGGGTTTGTGCGTGCCGGAAGCAGCCGGTTTTGCAGTGCCGGGCGTTGACTTCTGCGCGGTTGCCGGAGCCTTGGTTTCTGCAGGCTGCTGGGGCGGAAGGGTCTGACTGGAGAGAGAAGAGCTGCAGAGAAAAGGACTGGCAAGGAGCGCCAGCGCTATCCCGGAGCGGAGCCAGGGCAGACCTCGGAGGCCGGTGAGACTTTCGCCGAACCTCTGGGCACACGCTGCGTCTAAATGGTGGGTCGGCTTGCGGTTTTGCGCTGACGTTTTTTGCATCGCAATAGAGATAAGGGCGCAGGCAGGAGCCACCCCGCCCCCGCCGCTCTACTGTACTAGACTAGCAGTGGTCCAGGAACGCTCAAGACGCGAATGTTCGCGATATGAACGCTTGCAATGGGCTTCACTGGGCAGAGAGGAATCTCCCACACATGAGCTTCTGCTGGAAGCTTTGGGCAGCCGCGGCCGTCTTGTCCGCGCCCCTTTCGGGCCTTGCCGCCACCTGCACCACACAGGCGGAGCTTTCCAACCAGGATCGCGATCTTCTGGCTTCTACCACGTTGCGGCTGGCTGGCGCCGTGGCCCAGCAGGATTCAGCCACGGTGCAGTCCATGGTGTTGCCCTCCGAGGCGTCTTCCTGGCCGGCAATTCATAGCGCCGCCGATCAGGCCGCGCCGCTGATGGTCGGCGGCCAGATTCAGATCCGGAATCTGTACCTGCTCGACGCCTCCATGCAAACCTCGGCTGCCAATACGGACTTTTTCTGCGCCGACAAGAGCGGCGCCCTCAATGTGACCATTTCCATGCCTTCGCTGCCGCCGGGCAAATATGCCGTGGCGCTGGCCGACGCGAACGGCGCAAAACTGGCCGGCCAACTGGGGCTGATTCTTGGGCTGGATGGATCAGCGTGGAAGCTCGGGGGTCTGTCGGCCCATCAGGGCGTCTTCGACGGCCACGATGGCGTGTGGTACTGGACCCGCGGCCGGGCGCTGGCCCACGCCGACCCGTGGAGCGCGTGGTACAGCTATGACGCGGCGCACTATCTGCTGATCCCGGTCGATTTTCTTTCTTCGCCCAATCTCGAAAAGTTGCGCCAGGAGCAAGCGCAGATTGAGCCCTCGCCGGCGAAGGAGTTTCCGCTGTCGCTCGCGCAGGGCGATCGGAGCTGGAAGATCGATGCCGTCATCCTCGACCCCGCGCTGCATGAGCCGGATTTGGCCGTCGTCTACGAATCGACAGGGGTGACGGATCCCGCGGCGCAGCGCACGGAGGCCACAAGCGTGCTGAGCGCGCTACTCAAAGCGCAGCCCGGACTGCGTGCGAACTTCCATGGCCTGTGGGCCATCGCTGTAAGCAACGGGCAGCGCACGCCGGTGATGGAACTGCCGATGGCGCAGATTCCGTAGGGCTCGCCATTCGCCCATTTATCCTCAAGAGTGCATTCTCCATACTGTACTCAGCCATCCATGACCGATACCGCTGTTCTTCTGATCGATTGCCCGGATCGTACGGGCCTTGTGGCGCGGGTCGCCGGCCTGCTTTATGAGCACGGCGCCAACATTCTTCACGCCGATCAGCACCAGGACCATGAAGAGGGCCTGTTTTTTATGCGGGTAGAGTGGTCCATTGGCCCTGCGGGCGGCGGGCCTTTGGACGGAAGCAGTGGAAGTGGATTTGATCTTGAAAGATTCAAAGCCGCCTTCGCGCCCATGGCCCGCGAACTGAGCATGCGCTGGCAACTGACGGCCGGCGGAGCGCGGCCGCGCGTGGCGCTGTTCTGCTCGCAGCATCTGCACTGCGTGGCCGATCTGCTCTACCGCTGGCGCGCGGGCGAGCTGGCGTGCGAGATTCCGCTGGTGATTTCGAACCATCGCGATGTTGAGGAACTGGTGCGGTTCTATGGCGTTGAGTTCGTGCATGTTCCGGTTAGCGCGGCCACGCGCGGCGATGCGGAGGCGCGGCAGATCGAGCTGCTGGCAAAACACAAGGTTGATCTCGTCGTGCTGGCGCGCTACATGCAGATTCTTTCGCCGCAATTTGTGGAGCAGTATCCGGTGCGGATCATCAACGTGCACCACTCGTTTCTGCCGGCGTTTACCGGCGCGCGGCCGTATCATGCGGCGCATGCGCGCGGCGTGAAGCTGATCGGGGCGACGAGCCACTATGTGACCGAGGTGCTCGACGACGGCCCGATTATTGAACAGGATGTTGCGCGCATCTCGCACCGCGACCAGGTGGAGGATCTTGTGTCGAAGGGCCGCGATCTGGAGCGCATGGTGCTTTCGCGCGCGGTGCGCTGGCATCTTGAGCGGCGGATTCTTTGCTATGGGAAAAAGACAGTCGTGTTCGATTAAAGGCAGGGAATAGGGAATAGGGAATAGAAAGACAACTGACTACTGATCGCTGACCACTGTTTCAATGCTGCTCGATTGCAATCCCTACTGTTGACGTGTTGCCTGAGGCTGCCAGACCGATCAGGTTGGTCGCGACGCCGGGCAGCGACGCGGGAACAAATGTCACGGTGCCGTCTACTGCCGAGGTTTCGATGCCGGATTGTTTCGCCAGCAGCGCACCTTGCGCGCAGACGGCGTGTGGCGCGCAGGGCGGAGTCCAGGCGTAGAGCGCCTGGTTGAGCGTGACCGTTGCGCCGGCCATTGGATTGCCGTCCATGTCGAGGACGCGCAGAACGATCTGGTTGGGCGTTGCGGAGACGCTGATGCTCTGGCTAGCGCCGGAGACGGCTTGGAGCGCGGCGTACTCGGGGCGCGAGCCGAATGCCGTGAAGGTCACGCACTGATTTGTGCCATTCACGCATGCCTGAATTGAGGTCTGCTGCTCGTCGGCGAGTGGACCGACATTGAGGGTTTCGGTGGCGATGCCGGAAGCATTGGTCGTGGTAGTCGCGGCGCCCTCGACGGCGATGCCGCTGCCCGGAGCTTGCCAGGTGACGGACTGGCCGGCGAGCGGAGCACCGTTCTTTTCAACAAGAGCCTCGACTGTCCATGAGACGCTGGCGCCGGCGGCGAGCGAAAGCCGCGGCGTAAGCGCAGCAATCGTCGGTGGCGTTCCGCCGGCGAACTGCGCCTGCAGGCTTGAGCCGTTGGTGAGCGAAGCGGTGACGATGGACCAGGTGCCATCAACGGCTGTCACGTTCATCGTTGCGTAGCCGTCGCCCGTGGCGGTGACGGAACAGACGCTCAGGCCGCAGCCGAGTTTCGCCGTGCCGCTGGTGACGGTGTAGACGACGGTTACGCCGCCGGCTGGAGACAGGTTCGCGCCCAGCGCGGTGACGGTGAAGGGAAGCGGCACGCCGATGGGAACGGTGTTCATGGGCGCGGTGACCAGCGTAAGCGCATCGCCGGCGCCGGCGTTGTAGCTGATGCCGCCGGAGATGATTGCGGCCGCGTAGAAGACGGGCGAGTCGTCGACTTCGACATCGACGGAGCCGGTGACGCCGGATGGCGCGGGCGGGGCAATGGCGGTGATCTCGTTTGGGGAGACGCTGGTGACGAGCGCAGGCTGGCCCGCGACCATCACAGTGTCGGTGATGCGGAAGCCCATTCCGTGAATGACGATTGGGCCGCCGGATGCGGGCAGACGCGCGGGCGAAACGGTGTCGGCGTAGAGAACCCAGCCGTTGTAGGCGTAGTCGGGCCGGCCGTCGCCGCGCAGGTCGGCGATGCCGATGCGGACGATATCGTCGGCGCTGGCGGAGACGCGCAGCCATGTCTCGCCAGTTGCCAGGCCGTTGAGGCCCTGCGCCGCGCCCACCGCGGCAGAGTCCGCGGCATCGAAGCCGTCCCACACGCCGATCGAAGGCAGTGCCTTGGATTCCGTGGGCGCGCCGGTTTCGTCGAGGGCCTGCGTGACGATGGTGAAGGTACGGCTGCCGCGCACAGGAAAGGTGAACCAGTCAGTCTGGCCCACCTGACCGAGCCGGCCTACCCACATGCCGCTGGCTGCCAGAGGCCGGGGTTGTGCCGCGGCGCCGATGGCGTCGTTATAGTTGCCGGTGGCAGAGCCCGCGGCTGTCACGGTTAAAGTCTGCGATGCGCCGGCGGCGAGGCCTTGCAGAGTTGTCGAGCTCAGTATTCCCGAGGGCGTGACCTGGCCGAGCGTGTACGGGCCGACCGAGTCTTCGAGGAT
>JASIJW010000027.1:0-3268 GCA_030050035.1 Acidobacteriaceae bacterium
CCTGATAGAGTGGCTGCGGGTTGATGACCAAATGCCCGAAGAGAGGGCCGTGATCGACAATGGCCGCCAAGCGGTTCCTAATCTCGTAAGGAACTGACTGGTATTCGTAGCGAACACCGAGGTTGAGCGCGAGCTTATCGTTTATCCTCACATCGTCTTGAAAGTAGGCAGCCAGATTCCAGATTCTGAGTCCCCAGTCAACAAACCCGCCTTCTGGCCCGTAACCCGTCATCGGGGTGCTACGGGCGTATGTCGTATCGGCGCCTTCCATCATGCTGATTTTTCCGCTCGGGCTCCCGGTTCCGGCTGCGATCTCCGGCCCGCCATTTGTAGAGGGGATGGCTTGCGGAAGCGCGATGCCAGGTTGAAAGCTATATTCTCCGGCGGGACCGCCACCAGAAACCCCTGTGCCATCATCCTGTCCGTAGCGGTACTGAACACCCGTTGTAATGTTCTGGCGTCCCTTGCTCCATGCGATTCTGACCGAGGGATCGTAGTAAGTCTCTACGTACTTCGTCAGGAAAGTATCAGGGCCGTAGCTTGCATAACTTCCATCGGAAAACGTTGTTTGTGTGGTTCCAAAGATTTGTGGCTCATCGCCTTCAATTTGGCGATTGACGGAAACGAGCGCAATGCTAACCAGGTTGGGCGAAAAGATATGGGTCTCGCCAACGGCGTAATTTCTTGGATCGTTGAAAATCCCCGCCGAAAACGAAGGGTTCTCAATAGCGGCGACCGGGTCCGTGTCGGCTTCGGTGTTATTGATATAGGAGGCGCGCCCGAACACGCTGTCACTCGCCGAGACTTTGTCATCAATGCGAACGGAGAACTGATTCATCAACGTTGGCTGCGAAAGCTCGAAATTATACGTATTCGCGCCGTAGAGCCCGCTCGGCTGATTGGGCATGGGATAAGCGCTTAGGACCGAGGTTGCAACTGAGTTGAGCGGAACCTGGTAGTCATAGCCGTTCAGCGTGACGAGTCCCGTGCGCTCGGCAGCCGTGGGAACGGAAATGACGGTCGGCTCGCCTAAAGTCTGGCGCAGTCCCGCATATTCGCCCTCGAAGAACAGATTGTTCCTTATGATCGGGCCGTCTACCTCACCGCCGAACTCATTCCTGTGGAAGGGCGGCACCGAGGTCGAGAAGTAGTTGCGTGCATCGAAGTCGTTGTTGCGGAGGTATTCGTACGCGTCGCCGTGGAAATGATTTGTGCCTGACTTGGTCACCATCTGGGTGATCGTGCCGCCACCCTGGCCAAACTCGGCAGAGTAATTGGCCTGCAGCACCTTGAACTCTGCGACCGCGTCCAGGTTGAGATTCCAGAACTGAACGGTGCCCATCTCAGAGTCGGTGGCATCAGCTCCGTCCAACTGAGCCACTTCGGTCTCGCCGCGGTTTCCATTGCTGGCCCACTGCGGAGACAGCCAGCCCATTCCGCCCTGGTCAGCCGCCATTCCGGGCTGCAGCATCACAAGATTTTGTATGCTGCGTCCGTTGAGCGGCAGGTTCTCCACCTGTTGCTGGGTGACCAGACCGGAAAGCTGTCCATCGGTTGTGTTCATCGGCGGCGGCGCAGCAGTAACCTCTGTAACCTGCGTGGCTCCGGCGACAGAAAGCCTAATGGATAGATCCCGCTGCTGGGTAACGTCCAGCGTAATGTCGGAGACCGATTTCGAAGCAAATCCGGGCGCTTTAACGGTGACCGTGTAGGTTCCCACAACCAAGTTTGAAAACGTAAAGAGTCCCGCTGTGTTTGTAACGGTGGACTGGGCAACTCCTGTGTCGACACGCAGAGCCGTGACGCTCGCACTGCCAACTACAGCTCCCGTGGAGTCTGTAACCGTCCCCGAGATAGAGCCTACCGCCTGGGACCAGAGTACTGCGGGGATCGCACAAAAAATCAACGCAATCGTCCAGGTAACTTTTTTTATACTCATTTGCCGCCACACCTTGTACATGTTTTGAAGACCTCCATGTCCGCTGTTTCGGTTGAACTATTTACTGGCCGCCTTCCGGTGCCGCAAATTACCCATGAGCAGTTGCTTGGTAAGATCTGCTCAATTTTGCGCACTCTGAAAGCGATTTCGTAAATCGGTTTCAGATATTATCTTGACGCGACTAACATTGTCAACTGCCACATTTGGGCCACAAAATCATTGCTCGCTGCTTTCATCACTTGGCTACCCTCCAGCTATGTGCCGACCGGATCGAGCCGCTCAGGTATCTGTTTGATTCCAGCGAGTTGTACTTCATGGATGGCGATTATCAACCGCCAACTTCTGTGCGCCTGACCTACTTGGCACCGGGCGAGCGACGGCACGGCGGTTCGACCGCGTCCACCACGAACCCGCATCTGAAATTCCGGCCGCCGAACTGTGAACAGTCGCTGTGCGCACTTCGTCTGTGTTTCAGCGTCTTCCCTGCGATCGCTAGTTTCACGCTCAGCGATCTCCTCAGGTAGCGGCGTGAAGTGAAGAACAGGATCTTGGAGAGCTGCGCAGAGATGGCAGTGAGCGGGCGCCCGCTCACTGCTTTTTAAAGCTGAGTCCAGGCCGGCGGCATTCAACTGTGCTTCCGTATCCGCTCAGAAATGCCTCTCACTCAGCTCGCAGTTATTGAAGAGCCGGTGTGATCACGATGTTGCGAAAGGCCACGTGGCCCTCTTCCGAGCCCTGGAGATAGATGGCGCCCGGCAAGCCTTCACGGCTATCGAGTGCGCCGCCGGTGATTCCAGGAATCTCCATGTGGTTGATCACAGTAATCCCATTCTGCACAACCGTGACTGTTCTGCCGATGAGCGTGATGTCAAAGGTCTCCCATTTGTCAGCAACCCGTGGTTGCTCCGGAGTCGGGGCCAGGTAGCCGTACACTCCCCCCGTATGATGACTTGGCGGCTCAGATACCGAATCGTTCTCAATCTGAACCTCATATCTTCCCCGCAGATACACTCCGCTATTTGACTGTGGGGCAAGCTTGAATTCGAGATGCAGCTTGAAATTCTTGAATTTGGGGATGCTGATGAGGTCGGAGCCGTGGCCGGGGCTGATCAGATCGCCATTCTCGACCTTCCAACTGGCTTGACTGGGATCGGCCAGCTTCCAACCCTTGAGATCATGGCCGTTGAACAGGCTGATGGGCTTACCCCATCCGGCAACTTTGTCGTGCGCGAGCGCAGGCGCCCGGCTTCCGCTTAGAGTCCAGCTTTTCTCAGAATTTACTACCGTACCCGTGAGGCGGTCCCCCACCCGCTTCAGGGTGTAGGTTGT
>JASIJW010000236.1:0-2673 GCA_030050035.1 Acidobacteriaceae bacterium
TCCAACGCAGGCTCGGCGCAGGGCAATATCACTTACAGCTACAACGGCGCAGCGCCCGTTGCCGTGCCGCTCTCGAGCGGCAATGCGCAGTTCACCATTACTCAACCGGTCGTCGGCAACCAAAGCGTCACGATCGGCTACGCGCAGCAGACCAACTACGCCGCCGCGGCTTCGCAAACAGAAACCTTCACAGTGACGCCCGCACCCGTGGTCGTCTCGCTTACGCCTTCAACGTATTACACCACCGTAGGCACCAGCATCACGTTCTCAGCATCGGTCGCGTCATGGAGCGCAGGCCCGCCGAATGATAACGGCGCGATCTCTTTCTATGACGGCTCGACGCTTCTGGCGACAGTTCCCGTCAACAGCAGCGGACAGGCCAGCTACGCCACCTCCAGCCTGCCCGCCGGCAAGCAGACCATCACAGCAACTTATTCCGGTACAAACTACGCCACCGGATCAGCCAGCGCGACCATCACCCTCGTGCAGTGATACGGCGGCAAATAAAAACGGCCGGGATTGCTCCCGGCCGTTTTCCTTGCGCTTTGAAAGATCTCAGCCCCGCCGCACGCGCACAGCTTCTTTGGCCTCCGCAGCGCCGTTTGCCGGTACCTCGGGAACTTCCGCCTTCACCGCGCCGATATTCAGCTTCTTGCGCAACTCGCCGTCCATCTTCGCAAAGGTGTCGCGGTTCTCCTTGAGGAACGACCGCGTATTTTCACGTCCCTGGCCGATGCGCTCGCCCGAGTAGCTGTACCACGCGCCGGACTTTTCGACGATGTTGTGCGTGACGGCCAGATCCAGCACGTCGCCCTCGCGGCTGATGCCTTCGCCGTACAGAATGTCGAACTCTGCTTCGCGGAACGGCGCTGCCACCTTGTTCTTCACAATCTTCACCTTGGTGCGCGAGCCCACCACCTGGTCGCCTTCCTTGACGGCGGCAATGCGCCGGATATCGATGCGCACCGAGGAGTAGAACTTTAGCGCCCGGCCGCCGGTCGTGGTTTCGGGGTTGCCGAACATCACGCCAATCTTTTCGCGAATCTGGTTGATAAAAATAAGCGCCGTACGCGACTTCGAAACCGTGCCCGTAAGTTTGCGCAGCGCCTGCGACATGAGCCGCGCCTGCAGGCCCACGTGGCTGTCGCCCATCTCGCCGTCCAGTTCCGCCTTGGGCACCAGCGCGGCCACCGAGTCAACGACCAGCACGTCGATCGCGCCCGAGCGCACCAGCGCCTCGGTAATCTCCAGCGCCTGCTCGCCCGAGTCCGGCTGCGAAACCAGCAGGTTGTCTGTGTCCACGCCCAGCTTCTTCGCATAAATCGGATCGAGAGCGTGCTCAGCGTCGACAAAGGCCGCCATCCCGCCGGCCTTCTGGGCCTCGGCGATCACCTGTAGCGTAATGGTCGTCTTGCCCGACGACTCCGGCCCGAAGATCTCCGTCACGCGGCCGCGCGGAACCCCGCCCACGCCCAGCGCCGCGTCAAAGCTGATGGACCCCGTCGAAATGACCGAAATAGGCAGCAGCGCCTCACGGCTGCCCAGCCGCACAATGGATCCCTTCCCGAACTGCTTTTCGATCTGCGCGAGGGCAAGTTCTACCGCTTTGGCCCGGTCGTCAACGATTGCCATGAAGCTCCTCAAAGATGCTCGCCCCGGCCTTTTTGCTCCCCTTGCGGCACCATATGGCAGGGCTTGAATTGGATTTCGAAGGGGATTGTAGCAGGGTAAGACCTTGAAAAACAGGAAAAAATGGCGAAAAAAGAGGAAAACCAGGGAAGAACCATCCCAACTGCGCGGTCGGCCATATCATCTCGATTAAGCATCAAAGCAATAGATTTGCATCAATTTTCACTATAAGCATCAATATCGCGATATATGCATCATAAAGAGATTGTGATGTAGAATTGAAGCATGAGAACCACGATCACACTCGATGCTGAAGCCCACGATTTTGCGGCCTACTATGCCCGGACGCGGGGTCTAAGCCTCAGCGCAGCGATCAACGAGCTCATCCGGAAAGCGGAGGCTCCGCCCGCTACGGAGCCGGAGATCATTTTCTCTCCGGAAGGGATTCCGATGTTCCCTCCTACGGGGAGAACGATCACGTCGAAGATGGTGAAGCGCCTTGAGGAGGAAGAGTTTGACCCGAAGAAATTTACCTGATCTGAATGTCTTGATCGCGCTCACTGATCCGGATCATAGGCTTAACGGCAAGGCACGCGAGTGGTTTACGGCACGGCGAGGGGTTTGGGGCCTTTGCCCTTTAACGGAGGCCGGGTATATCCGCATAACCACTAATCCAGCCATCCAGAGCCGCAGGAAGATGGAGCAAAGCATTGCCATTCTGCAGTCGTTAAGAAGGTTTGCTGATCATCTCTATTGGGAAATCAATGCAAGCTGGGTCGAACTCACCGCACCATTCGCGTCGCGCATTACAGGTCACCAGCAGGTCACCGATGCCTATCTGCTCGGCCTGGCAATCAAGGAAAACGGCGTTCTGGTGACATTCGATCACGGACTTCGCTATATGGCAGGCCCCGAATACGGCCGAAATTTGCTGATCCTCGATAGCGCGGAATAGCGCAGTCCCCCAGAACCTCACACAGTATAAGCCCCAACCCGCCGCTCCCGCGCCGTCAGCGCATCGCATGCCCGGTCCAGCGCCTCGTA
>JASIJW010000237.1:0-10674 GCA_030050035.1 Acidobacteriaceae bacterium
ACGCCAGTCTTTTCTTTGACGGCCTCGTTGTTTATGACCACATAAGCCGGCTTCGGCACCTCATTTACTTTGAGCACCGGCACGAATTGCCAACGGCCGCCCAACTTGAGATACTTTTTCATGTTGACCTTAATCGCCATGTTTACTATCCACTTCCTATCCAACGAGGCCATTCCGATGCTTCACACATCGGCAGACGTTCGCGCTTCGATGAGCAGTTTGGATAGGTAAATTGGATAGTAAGCTGATTGTCAACCTGCAAGTTGTTGAAAATAATGGGCGGGAGTAGTTCAGTGGTAGAACGTCAGCTTCCCAAGCTGAATGTCGCCGGTTCGATCCCGGTCTCCCGCTCCATAAATCAATAGCTCAGTGCGAACAATAGAAAACAAGAGTCCAATCTAGAGACGCGATGACCGGTCCGCTCTCTGGGTCTTCGGGCGTTCCTGCGACGCGCCTGGCCGGGCAGTATGGTCCCCAATCCTTCTAACAAGACTTTTGACACTGGAAAGAATTAGCACTAGAGTTATTTATCTCCCGAAGTTCAGTTGTCGACACTTAGGTTTCTTGGAACAGCGGGCGGTCTCGGGACGGGCAACCCTACACATCACAAATTGACCTGAGAGGCTCCACGCCGCGTGCATTTTGGTGTGTGCCTCCGGCAGTGGGCCAGAAAGCTCAGAATCCATCGAGCGGGCGCGCCATATCGCGCATTCACGCTCAGGAGGGATACTGTGATTTTTGAGTCGGGAGCTCGCGAGCCTCAGCGATACAGGAATGCTGTGAGGGAGACGGTTGCGGCCGGAGAATATCTCCTCGGTCCGCTTTCCGCTCAGCCTGAGAGCCGAGCCGGCGCGCTTGCTGCCCTGTGCGATGCCGCAGAGTCGATCAACAGCGCAGGCCTTGCCTTTGAAGGCAGGGAAAATGAATTCTTTCAGGCCTCAGCCGAACTTCGTTCCGCAGCACTTCTGCTGGCGATGCGCCGCGCCGCCGATGGAGGAGACGGTTCCATCCTGAAGCAATCGCTGGGTACTTTCACCCTCGAGAGCAGGGATATCGACGCCGGAGTCTTCAAAAGTGCGTTCTTTGATGATGATTTGCTTGCATTTCCATCCACAAGCGCTTCGCCCGAAGATGCTCTGGCAGTCTTCAAGACCCGCGCGACACGCACCGTAGACAACATGCTTTCGGAAACCTTTGATGTGCTTCAGGACGCCATTGAAAAGTTCGAGAAAGATTTCGCCAGGTTCGCCGTTGACCTTGCCTCGCTGGGAGGGAACCTGTCGTTCGACAGCGGCAGTCCGCTGACAAAAGAGATTGGCGAGCGGGCCACCGCCGGTCTCAAGAAGCTTGGTGAGTTTCTTCGCAGCGACGATCGCAAAGAAGCCGTCAACCTCATTCAGGACGCCATCAAATCCGGCCTCAAAGGCGCCCTTTCCGTTACGCTGGCGTGCGCGAAGACCAAAGACTCCATCACAAATAAAGCGCTGAGGCCCGGAATGACCGAAGAGCAGTTGACCGAAGCCGGCAAACGCATGGCGACGTTTTCGCGGGATTTTGTCGAGTTGCTGCGCTATGCAAAGTGGACCATTCGGGCGGCGGGCGCAGTGGGCGGGCTGCTGATCTTAACCGGAGTTTTCGCGCATTACGCCCCTCTGGCAGCGCCGATAGCGTACGCGATCGCGGCTGCCGCAACGGTTCTGATTGCGATTGATTACGCGAGGGTAAAAATAGGAGCTCTGGTGGCGGAGATCTGATCGGGAGAACGGGCACATGCTGCAGGGGAGCGGGTTGGCGTATCAAGCTTTCGCGGTCGACGGTTTGCTCGTTGAGCTGGGCGGTTATCTTGATCCGCTGCGCGACACGGCCAGGGCGGCAAAGAGCCGTACCGGAATGCGCATCGAAGACGCTGCCAGCAGGCTCGCGGTCACTCATAGCCGTCTTCGCGAGGAAATCGCTTCATTTATAAACGGGCTATGCGAAGACGCATTCTCCGACGAGGTTCAATGGGGCATCCTCCGCGATCTCGATCGCAGAAGCAGCATCCTGGCCGGAGATTTCCTGACCATGGAGCAGGCCGTTCGCTTTTATCCCGACGGGTTGACCTTTGCTTTCGCGCATTTTGAATCTGTTGCCCGCATCTGTGAGGCCGCAAACGAACTTCTTGAGACTCTTTCCACGAACGTGGGTGAACCGCGGTCGCATCTCGTCGAGGTTTCTCAGATCGAGCAGTTCGGTGCCGACCTTTCGGCTATTCACCTTGGCTGCGGGCGCCTCAGCATATGGAACCTCAACCGCGCCATCCACGAGTTTGCGCACCTCTGGGGCGAAGAATTTGGCAATGAAGACGGCGGTACTCAGAGAACCTTTGTTGACAGACTGAAGAATCAGCAGATTGCCGACGGCTCCATCGCCCGGGAGCTCTTCGCCGACGTGATGGCGACGTACCTGGCCGGCCTGGCCTACGCATACTCCTGCCTGCTGCTCGATTTCAGCCCTGCGGATCGAAGGCGCAGCGACACCCATCCCAGCCACGACGAGCGTGCTCACTGCATTCTGTTTGCCTTGAGGAGCCTTATTCCAAAATTCAACAGTACCGGGCAGAGCCGAATGCGCCATCGCATCGGAGAGCTTTCCAGTTTCTGGGCTGGCGCGCGGCAGGCAGCCGGGGCGCGAGACCCGATTGCCAATGAAGAGAAACTGAGGACCGCCGTTGGGTTCCTGGTACAAGAGCTGACGAACAAGATACCCGACGCGGGCCACCGCTCGCTGAGCAAGGCGCTTGCCGTGCGCGAATGTCTGAAACAGCATCCTGTCGAGCGCCCGGCGAAAGCTGTAATTGTGGATGTCCTGAATGGCGCCTGGCTGGCCCGGCTTGGCAACGGGCATGGGCCTGAGGACGCAATTGGCCAGGATGCCCTGCGAATGATTCTGAATTCCGGGGGATGAGATGAACAAGCTGGTTGAGATTCGCGTGGCCGATGCTCTTGAGAGCATCGAGCGCATTGAAGATGCAATGAACCGAGCCCGTGAGCGAAGGGACAAAGCACAGAAAATCGTCGACGAACTGAAGGCGAACGTGCTGGCAGCGGACCTGATCATTAAACTGAACGCTCTCGTGCTCAGATGCCGGCAAATTTGCGAGAATCCCGAGCTCCCCTGGCAGGTCGAGTCCGAGACTGTTGCTGCTGCCGAGACGGCTTACAAGGTGCTTCTAGCGCGGCTGTCCGATTTTCATCAACGCACAAAAGCGTTGGCAGGCTACCGGATTGACCTAAATGTCTTCGACCAGCATAAAGCGCGCGCCAAAGAGAAACTGCAGGAAAAGAGATTAGTGCTCAGGCACATCAGCGATACCCTGGCCTCGCCGCAATTTGATCCGGCCGAATCGCTTAAAACAATCGAAGAGAACAAACCGTGTTGGGGTGAGCAAATCGAATCCGTGGCCGGAGTGGTTCTCCGCGATGATGAATTCGATAATGGCCTGTCCGTCCATGCAGACAACATCATCCGGTTCTGCGCAGACAATGCCGAACAGCCCGGGTATGAAACATTGAACGTGCTTGGACGGGACCAGGCCGTGCGGCACGATCCGTTGCAGACAGTCTATTTCCGCTTTCCCACGTGGTCTGTGTGGGGAATTCCCCTCATCGCTCATGACTTCTGGGACGCTTCGAATCTTCGCCCAGATGGGATTAAGGTGAGACTCGGATACTTTCGCAATGCTCAAAAGATGCTAGGCGAACCGCTGGTCCGCAATTGCCTGGCCGATGCCTTTGCCACTTATGCAATCGGCCCTGCGTATGCCTATGCCTGCATTGCTCTTCGCCTGGACGCAAACTCCCCGGGGGATCTACTGCGGGCGGAAACGATCTTTTCCACGCTCGATTACCTCGCCTCCGACGATCTGGGCACGGAGGCCTTTGTTTCCGGCCTGAAGGACGACTGGGACCGAGCACGCGGAGCCTTCGACGGGCAGGCAGCCCAGGCGCCTCATTGTCTGCTGCACCGCAATTGCCACATCGTGGAAAAGGCTCTGGATGACTACTGGAAAGCCCGGGAATCAGCATGCGACTCAGCCGGCGCTGTGCAGCGGCTTGCTGAAACTCTCGCCAGCACCAACTGCTCCTGGTCCACTCAAAATGAGCAGTGCCCGATGAAAGACAGCCGTGCGATTGAAGAAATGCGCGACGCATTGCTCGAATCGCTGCGCGGGTCTCACAAGTTCGGTTACAACGTGGACCAGTGGGACGGGGTGGACGAGCAGATTTCGAACTTCATTCAGCACGACAATGTTCCGGTGCCAGACGGCGACTACGACCTACGCCACATTCTCCATTCCGCGTGGCGGGCTCGATGGGCGCTGCCGAGGGAGGCCCCGGACAAACTCGACAAAGATAAAGATCCTGTCAAATTCGCGAAAAGGACGCGTGAACTGGCCGATGCGGTCGCGGCCAGAAAGGCCGGTTCCAGGTTTCCCAGGGACACGACGGGCTCTAAGTAACACGAGCCGTTCTGGAGGATCTTCATGCCGATTGATCCCTCACGCTATGGTTTCAGTTCCACGCCACCCTTTCTTCCCTTGCCGGTGCGCGGACTGATCGCTCTGTGGCGAGGGCGCCTGGCCTTGCAAAGCAGAAATCCCGGCATTGCGGAGACGGCGGTGAATGGCGCCCTATCTGCGTTCGAGGCCGCGAGCGAAACCGACAGCGGACCACCGCGCAATCTGCCGCTTACCGCAGCGCTGACAGCGCTCAGAGCCATCGCGCAGCGCCAGTCAGGGAGGAACCACGAAAAGGCATATAACAGCTTCTCGTTGGCGGAAGCTGCTTTTCGCCAGGTTGAGCGTGACGGTGCAATGCCGATGGCGCCTTTCCTGAGCGACTACCTCGCGATGCTTGCGGATTTCGGCAACATCGACAATTCCTTTGCCGTTGCGCAGCAATTTCATCGTGCGCCGCGCGATACGGAAGCGAGCGGGATCGAGGACGGGGTATTTCTTTGGCTGCTGGCAGCGGCGCTGATTCCTACGCCACGCTCCGTGCTTGCCCTGGCTTCGCTGTTACAGAGCCGCGGCATGGAGGAGTGCGCCTTTGACGCCTTCCAGCACGCAGCTGCGTTTGCAATTGCAACCGGCGATGCGGCCGCCGCCGCCGAGGCCGCCGAAGGTGCACTCAGCATCCATGCCGATAACGGTGACGCGCGCAGTTTCCGCGGCTTTATTCGCCTGCGCTCCGGCGATCCGCAAAGCGCTTACGAGGATTTCTCCATCGCTGCTGAAAGCAATGCTGACAACATCGAGCTGCACCTTGCACTTGCCGAGGCCAGCATCGAGGCAGGAAAAATGGACGGGGCGGCGCGAGAGCTAGAGGTTGTTCTGGAAAAGGCTCCCGGCAACCTCGGCGCTTTATACCTTCGTGGCGGATTGCACAGGCGCGCGGGCGATGCCGAGAAGGAAAAAGGCGACGCCGAGAGGGCGGCGAAGCTGTGGCAATTGGCCATTGCGGACCTGACCAACGTCATTGATGGCGGGAATCGTTCCTCCGCTATCTACCAGTCCCGGGGCGCAGCCTACTTTCGCCTCGGCCAGCTGGAACACGCACTTGAGGACTATGACGATGCGATCCGTCTGGACCCGAGCGACGCCGAGAGCCATGGACGGCGGGCGGAGATCCTCCTCTCGCTTAATCACAAGTCCGAAGCGCTGGCCGCGGTTAACGTGGCTCTGGCCCTGCTCAGCACCGGCGTGGCCAGCGACAGCATGCGCGCCTATCTGCTTAGGCTGAAGGGCGATGTCTATATTCGCGAAGAGTGGTTTGATCCGGCCATCAAGGTGCTTGTGGAGGCAGTTGCACTCGAGCGGACAAATCCTGCTTCCGCGTCCCTGCTCCTCCATGCCTACCGCAGCATGTCGAAATGGGAAGAGCTGGCGCGGGAAGCCCGACGGCTGCAAGCTTACGAGTACAACAGCGAATTTCTCCGCTCTCTCCGCATCGAGGAGGTGGAAGCATACAGCAATAATGACGATTATGAAGCCGCCTTAGCCGCGCTTACCCGCCAGCCTGGGCCCGCAGTGGAGCACCCCGATATGATCTGGTGGCACGCGCGCCTGCTCTGCGATGTCGGCGACTTCGAATCTGCGCTCGAGGTCCTTCGCCAGAACCAATCCGGCAATGCAAAGTCAATCCGGTTCCTCGGACTTCAGGGGTGGATTCTGCAGAATCTCGAGCCGTGCGACGCCGGCCAGCGCTTTGCATTTGCCGATGAAGGCCGCCGCACCTACAAGCAAGCAATGGAGCTTGCAACCGCCCCTGACCGTTCGGAAGCCAGGAACGTGTGGCTCAAAAAGGGATTGGCCAATGCCACTCTCCGCGCCGGCGATGCGGGAGCAGCCCGGATTCTTTATGAGGAGGTCATTGCCGCATGTGAAAAGTGGGACCTGTCCTCACGCGAGAATGCACGCGTCCTGGCGCTGCTTGGCTGGTGCCACTATCAGCAGCGCAATTGCGAACTCGCCGCACGTTTCTTTGAGAGCGCCATCGAAAAGGGCGACCGCGCTCTCTCTGTTGCATTCGATCGGGCACTCGTTATCTCTGCATCTTCGCGAGGCGAAGCTGAGGGCCTGCAGCGATATAAAGACGCTCTCAGCCGAGCAGGCGAGACGCGCCCGCTGCGCTGGATCGGTGTTTGCAGGGTTGCTCTGCATGATTTGAAAGAGTCGCTGTTCGTCCCCATGGGCCTGACGGCGGCGCCTGCTATCGCGAACTTGCTGTCCATTCATCTGCTTGAAGCTGTTTCGAGAATTGCCGCAAGCTATCCCGCACTTGCTGCACATATTTTCGATTTCCTCGATGCAGTGGCAACGCCGCCGCTCTCCATGCCGCACGCCGAGCTCGATGCGCTCCGTCACCGAATTCAGGCAGCCCGGTTGATTCAGCAGCAGGACGGCTACGCGGCGATTGCCGAACTCAAGCGGGCAGCCGAGGAATATTCGCGGCTGGGCGACCGCGAATGGGAAGCAACGACCTGGGCCGAGGTCGTCAGGCTCTGCAGGAAGCTGGATGTCTTGGAGGGTGTATCACAAGCTGCGCGCAAGGCGCTTGAAGCGGGCCTTTACCAGTTCGACCGTGCAGCGGGCGCTGACTTGATTCGCCTGGAAACAGGGAGGGCTGCCGAGGACGCGAGCAGCCATGAGCAATATGCAGCGGAGATTTGCAGCGCCTTTGCCGACGGCGGTGCAGAGCGCGCCTTTCGCGACGCCAACGACATTGTCGAAGGCATGTCAAAAGAGGAGCGCGATTTGTTCCGAAGAACTCTACTGAGAGTTTTCAAGGTGAAGGCGTCTGGAGACCAGTCGGTTCTGGCGGATCCCGAGGGCCGCGAGGTCATTATTCCCAGTTCGGATGCGGTGGTCGGTGGGTTTGTGCACTATCCGGAGTGGAATCCCGACGAAGATCCGAGGGAAGAAGTTTCTCGTTCATTGGGAGTGCCGATGCGATGATGAATAAAACACAGGAATTCCGTCGCGAATTTCTCCGCAAGCTCTCTGGGTCGCTGGAACTGCTGCAAGAGGACGCCAGGCTGATCCAGCAGGGATATCAGTTTTACGACGTCGTGGACTTTGCCGCGATCTCGGCTTATGTGTACAAGGAGTCCATCCCTCCGTTTCCGCGCATCGGCCTAGAAACGAATGACCGCAGATTTGCGAGGAGCCAGATTGCGCTCCAGGCACTGTTCAGCGCCTATCCGCGGCCTCTGCTGATGATCCCCCCCTACTGGGAAGAACTGCGCAACGATCTGCGGGCCCTCGCCCTGAAGATTCGCGTCTCTACGCTTGACGCAGGCTCTCTGTATAAAGAGAAATTTGCGCGCATGGTCGCATCGTCGGAGGGTTTCCGGGCCTACGTCGATCTGCGCAGGAAGAATCAGGAGAAGAAGATCTCTCCTGAACTGCGGGAACAGGCAATCGAAATCTGCAGAAAATTCTTTCCCGAGCTCTATGCGGCGCTGGCTTTTGTCCTGTTCAAAGGCAAGGAGTCAATCACGGCTCTGGTCCGTAACAAGATCATCACGGATGCAGCTCCGCTTCTTCCGGAGTGCGACCAGATCGTGTACGACATGCCGGGCACAGATGAATGGTACAAGAAAATCATTCGCCGTCGCGGCTTTGAGCGCGCTCCGCAAAGCTATACCGATGCCATGGCCTGCTGGTACATCGAATGGGCGAATCAACAACTGAATGCATCGAGGAAAATCGTGGTTTTTGTCGCACCTTCCTCGTCGGTAAGCACAACGCTGGCGGGACGCCCTCTCATCACCCTCGACGCGGGGCGCAAGATGCCCGCCACGCGCGACCTGACCTACTGCCAGCTCGCCAGCACGCTCAAGTATGACTGCAAGCTGATTGACGAGAGCCTGGAAACGGTCAACGGGCTGATTCACCTGTATGATTCCCCCATTCCCTTTGAATGGTTTGTGGACAAGCGCGAAAAGGCTGCAGAGGACTGGAAACGCTGTGAGAACCTCTCCCTGATGACCACCTCGGCGGAGGCGCAGCTCGAGAAGCAGGAGCAGTCCTTCAAAACCGAACGCGAGCTTATGTTTCTCGACGTTCTCGATCAGATGTATAGCGCCCTAAAGGACAACTCGGAGGAATATGCAAACCGGCTCTCGGGCGATCTCAATGCCTTGCAGGCCGAAGTCACGCAACTCATCCAGGACTTGCCGGGACCCAGGCCCGGCACGAGGCCAGCGCTGGATGCCGGCGCAAAGAATGAACTGCTTCAGGTGATAAGGGTGAAAGACGAGCTGCCGAAAGGCCTGCGCGTTGTGCTGCCTGGCCTGCGCGATGAGCTGCCTACTCAGCTATTCTTCTCCGACAGCACGATGATCAGCCTCGCGAAGCTCTTCCAGCAGTTCAAAGAGCAGGGGTACTCGGATGATGGCATGGCATCGCTGAGAAATCTGATCCTCGACGCACGAAGCGATCCCGGCGCCTGCTCAGATCATCATCTCCTGGCCGGTTATGTGCTGGCTGTCGAAGGGAAATACGACGAAGCGCTTTCTGAGCTCGATGCCGGCTGGGCCAGAGCCGGGAAGAGCGAGACAATCGAGCTCAGCCTGGCCTGCGCCATGGTGCATCGCAGGCTGCGGCATGGGGCCACTGCGTGCGAGCTGCTCAAACACGCCCTCACCCTCGATCCCGATGACCCCCGGCTGCTTCTCGAAATGGCGAAAAACCTCTGGCTCAAGTGGAGCAGTGCCGACACTCCAAACCCTGAACCGGAAGATTTGCTCACAGCGCTTTCCCACCTTGACGAGATCAGGGCAATGTCAGGCTATAGAAGTTCTAAGAATCTCTGCGCACAGACCGAGAATGTCTCAACCGTTATTTGCACGGAACTTGCCATCTTAAATGGCGAAAACAACCACAGATTTTTCGACCAGGCGCAGGAATGTATGAAGCAGATGGAAGAAGCGCTTGCGGTTGAGAAATGGCCCGGACGGTTCTTCGATACCCGCGGGTATTTGTCCTACGCCCGGGCAAAATATCTCGAGATAGACCCCATAAAACGCAGAAGACTGCTCGAGTCGGCAGACGCTGATTTCGCGAAAGCGATCTCGCTCGAAAAGCCCGATACCGAAGCCGAGACCGGCAAAGAGCCTGGTATTCGGCAAAAACACAAAGACCTCAACGACCAGGCACTTCTAGAACTGGTTGAAGCGTAGCTCTGCCCGGTCGGAAACCCTTCTGCCCTTGCCTATCGAAGCTCACGAGGTGCGAATACTGTGCCAGGGACAGATCGATGGCTCGGTGCGGCAGCACACGGATCCGCTTCTTTCCCGCTGCGCGGGCGCGCGTATGCTTGGCTCGCGCTACTCCGACTCCTGCATCTTGAGCACGAAGCTGGTGATGGTCTTATCACTGGAGACGAGGAACTGGTGCGGGGTTCCGGCGGGAACATGGATGATTTCGCCAGGGCGCAGCTCCTGGTGATGGCCGCCGTCGATGGAGTCGCCGCGGGTTTCTCCGGGAGCAATGATCCGCGCGCCGACGACCGTGCCGCCGGTGACCAGCGTGGCCGCGCCAGAGAGAACCAGAAAAAGGTCGGCCCAATGCTCATGGACTTCGACTTCGCCGTTGCGGCTGCGGAAGGAGAGCATGACGCGGTGCCGCGGGTACTCGCGCAGGGTTTCGCTGGCCTGGCCGTCGCCGGCGCGGGCCAGCTTGCGCAGG
Source organism: Acidobacteriaceae bacterium (assembly GCA_030050035.1). GTDB lineage: Bacteria > Acidobacteriota > Terriglobia > Terriglobales > Acidobacteriaceae > Telmatobacter. The sequence goes on from JASIJW010000237.1 coordinate 10,235, forward strand.
TAGGCAGCGCGCTCGAGCAGGATGGGCTGCGTCCAGTGGTCAGCGTCGGCAGGGTCGATCTGCTTGTGGCGTGCTGGTTTCGGTGCGGGCTCGTCGCCGGTGACGGCACGCAGAATCTGCGCGGAGATTTTATCGATTTCCATGGCGGGTTTTTACAGATTGAACAGATTGAACCTGCTTTGCGACGGCTAAAACCTGTTTTGCGACGGCCGATACTTGCGGTGCGGTCTCTGCGAGTGCGCGAGCGCGGCGGAAGACTTTAAGGAACATGGGTCGCGTGAGCTTGCCGGTGTTGGTGTTTTGCAATGATGGGTGATAGCTGGTGATGACGCGCAGGCCGCCGGGTAGTGTAAACTCCGCGCCGTGGGAGAATGTGTAGGCGGAACGCGGCGGCGCGGAGTCGAACAGGCCGGTGCGGAGGGCCCAGGCGAGCAAGCCGT
>JASIJW010000238.1:0-12138 GCA_030050035.1 Acidobacteriaceae bacterium
GGGTCCACATACCAGGCCAGATCCTGCTCGATGGAGACTGGAAATCCCGAATCGAGGGCGCGCTCGATCCGATTATTCCAGCGTCCATCGTAGGGATAACAGTTATGCGCATCCAAAACGGGCCGATTGTGATTGAGAAACTTCAAATCGGGGTGCTGGGCGACCGATGACGAGGCAGCGATCGCCAGGCCGATCCACAGCAAGGGAACCGCACTTCTTCTTGCCATCACGGAAGCTCCTTCGGCATTCGGGTACAAGGAAAGGTATTTGCACAGGCTGCGCACCGTCGTTCCAAACCGGGCTCGCAGCCTGCACGATTGGTAGGCCGCTGGTTAGAAGAAGATCTTGCCTGCGAACTGGATGGTGCGATTGCCAATAGTGGTGCTGGTCACCTTACCAAAAGCCGCGGGCGACGATATGCTGCTGTTGGGATTGCCGAAGCTGGGGTGATTGAAGGCATTAAAGAACTCGGTGCGGAATTCGAATCGCCGGTCTTCGCCAAGAGGAAAGCTCTTGAACAAGCTGATGTCGGAGTCGATCAGCCCCGGGCCATGGAACGCGCGAGGTCTTTCGTTGCCGAACTGCCCGGTCGACGGATTGCTGAAAGCGCTCACATTAAGAAATACCCCGGGAGCATTGCTGCCGGCGTACTGTGAAGGAGATTTGGAGGTACCGGCATAGGGGTTTCCCACAATGTTCGGATACGAGGCGTGATTCGACCCCGTGTCGCTTTCATCCGGAGCGGTTACGGTGAACGGTATGCCCGTTTCCAGAGTCGTAATTGTATTCACCTGCCAGCCGCCGAGCGTCTTGCTGGCCATGTTGTTATTGTTCAGCACCCAGCCGCCTTGACCGACGGGAATCTGCCAACTGCCGCTGCCAACGAATCGCTGGCGCGTATCCTGCTCCGAATTGTTCATCTCGAAGGCGTAATCATAGGCATTTTGCGGCGTGGAAGATTCCGTCAGGTTGTCGGCATAATCCGACATGCCATGCGCCCAGGTATAGCTCAGTTGATACATCAGGCGATGACTCATATCGCGCCTCAAGCTGACATCGAGACCATCGTAATCCAGGTTTCCGTCGTTCGTGGCAACCTCAAGAAAGGCATGCGTGCCTGCGCCCTTCGCGATCGGCGAACTTACTCCCTCGGTGTTCAGGTTGGCGTACGGGAACGAAATCAGCGGCGTTGTTCCGCTGTAGCCCGCCAACATTCCTTGATTCTCGTTACGCAGGCGGTTCTCCTTGCGCCCCCAGTTGCCCACGTAATTAACATCGAGCATCGTGTTGCTGCTTATCTGGATCTGAGGTCCGAAGCTGGTTTGCTCGACGTAGGGCGTGCGCTCATTGGGGTCCTGCGCCCTGATCTGCAAATTGGGCAGGATCACGCCCTGGCTGATCAGCGCCGCGGCGGGGTAGCCGTTCTTCAACTGGAAAACCGGAGTGGTGCTGCCAGTCGACTCGGTAATGAAATCATTCAGCAGCCACGGGGGGTTGAGCTGCAGCATGGATTCGGATCCGATGCGTTGAATGAACTGGTGAAAGATTCCATACCCGCCGCGCAGCACAATGCGCGGAAGGGCATGATAAGCAAAGCCGCCGCGGGGCGCGAAATCGATTCGATCGGGATGGATCAGGACGCGTCCATAGAGGCCATTATTGCCGGTCGCGTCCACTAACTCCCCGCCGTTGGCAGGACTGAAATTCACCGTGTGGTTCTCGCGGCTTGTCCAGAAGGGATAATACAGCTCGTAGCGCAGGCCGTAGTTAATGGTAAGTTTGGGAGTTACTCTCCAGGTATCCTGCGCATACATGGAATTGCCGCGGATATAGTTGTTGACTTCCATATCCTGCTGGCCTTGCGTAGACGTGTCGTAGATGGTGCTCGATACGTCGCCGAGCAGAAGGTCCGCAGGCCCGAATCCATTGGTGCTGCTGTAAATACCGCTGGCCGTAGCTGTCCCCTGCGGCGCCTCTATATCGAAAAAGTTCAGCGCGTACTGATGGTAGTCATAGCCAAATTGCAGGCTATGCTTGCCGATCAGCTTATAAACGTCATCGACGAATTGATAGACCTGCGAGACCTGATAACCGGGACGGTAATCCTTGGTGCCCAGGCTTTGGAGGTCGGAAACGTAGATCGGAGGCAATCCGGCGTCATAAGGGCTGGCGGGAATGCCAGTGAGGCCGTACTGCGAGGCGTCGGAAACGCCCAGGGGGATACCAAGCGGAAGCTCGTGCGAGAATTCCCGCAGAAAACCGAAATGGGCTGTGTTGACCAGCGCAGAAGTAGGCGTATAGGTCCATCCCATCGAGAGCGATTGGCTGTGAAGAATGTCATCCGACGCCTGCTCATTTCCCGCCACTGGATTGGGGAAAACCAGCGGAACCTGAAAATGGGAATAATACAAAGCGTAGCGCCCGAAGAGCTGATTCTTCGCGTTCATGGTATGGTCGATGCGCGCATCGAGCGATTTATTATCCGTTGGCACCGCGGCCACATACTGGTAGTTGTCGCTGCCGTTGAATGCGTTGATATTGCCGCCAGGAGAAAGCTGCGGCGAAGGATCCGGATAGAGCTTGATTAAAGCCTGTCCCACCGGATCGATACAACCCGGCGAAACCACGTTGTTCACAATGCAGCCGCTTTGCCCGTTGGCCACCGCGGTCATAGGATGGCTGGTTGCAACCGCGCTGAAGTCCCCGTTGTTCTTCATATTCGGCGTGGGCACCACTGAAAGTTCCGTTTCGGCCTGACTACTCAGCAGGCTTTCCCACGCGGCGAAGAAGAACGTGCGGTTGCGGAGGATGGGTCCGCCCAAGGTGCCGCCGAACTGGTTCTGGCTGAAGTGGCCTTTGGGCACATCTCCGTAGTTGTTGAAGTAGGTATTGGAGTCCAGAGCGCTGTTTTCAATGTATTCCCAAACATCGCCATTGAAGTGGTTCGTCCCAGACTTGGTGGAAGCATTCACCACGGCGCCGGCCGCGGTGCCGAATTCCGTGGAATACGTTCTGGTCTGCGTCGCGTATTCCTGCAGGGCGTCGGGAGGTGGAAGAACCGATTGAACGGTTCCCTCCTGGAGGTTCTCTGAGTAAGTGTTGTTGTCGATGCCGTCGAGCTGAAAATAATTTTGCAGCTCCAGGTTGCCATTAGAGCTGAAGCGCCCTTCGGCGCTGTGACTGGCCGTCGTCAGCATCACGTATGTGCCGGGCTCGGTCAACACCAGCTTGTCGTACTCGCGTCCGTTCAGAGGCAGGTCGTTAACCTGCAGATTGGTCAGAACGCCGCCCACTTCCGCTGACTGGGTTTGCAGGGTTGCGGTCGTGTCACTGACCTCCACCTGCTGTTGTATCTGGCCCACCGACAGGGCGAAATCTACCTGAACTCTGGACTGTACGTCGACCCTTACGTTGGTCCGGACGGCGGCCTGGAAACCGCCGCGGGTAGCCTCTACGGTGTAGGTGCCCGCAACGAGCTGCAGGGCCTCATATTCGCCGGCAGCGTTGGTGGTAAAGGACACCTTCACGTTGGTCGCGTCATTGGATACATCCACGTGCGCACCGGTAAGGATGGCGCCGCTGGAATCCCTTACAGTGCCCACGATGGAGCCGAGATTGGTTTGGGCCGATGCTCCACAGCAGAGAACTGCTGCCGCAAGCACGCCGCACAGGGTTATGAGCAGGTGGCAACGATCGGGAAACAGCTTGTATTCGGCTGACTTCATGGGAAATCTGACCTCCTGAACTGTGGCGCGAATGGTTCCAAAATTTGTAATCGTGTACATTGAGTGGCCCACAGGTACTGTACACGTGTGCATTCAGACGGATTTTTAACGTCCGATCAGTTGTCCCGTGAGCCTATAACTAGCCCGATGAGCATGTCAACACCGTCCGCGATTTTTTCTTTAGCCCGGGACATTCTCGGTGGACTGGAAAACTCCCGATCATCTTATGTCGAGCTGCATGAACCGGTAATGAAAGGATTGCCACGAATTGTGGATATGCGAGCTCCAGACCCGCGACGCAGCGACGCACATTGCCGCAGCGCACACATCGATCGTTTGGGAATTTTTGGTGAGCTATGAGTGGCGATGCCCGCGTGGCAGCGGTACCGGCTCAGATCGTGTGGCCTTGCGGCTTCAGCGTCGTGGCCAGCGCGGCCGCAATCTGCCGGCCGTGAAAGCGGCCATTCTCGATGAAGATCTCGTTGGTCCGCGAGCCGGCCACGATCACTCCGGCCAGGTAGATGCCGGGAATATTGCTTTCGAGCGTCTCCTTGTGGCACACGGGCAGCCGGTCCACGCCGGCGCAGGTCACGCCCAGCCGCTCAATAAATTCAAAGTCCGGATGGTAGCCGGTGAGAGCGAAGACAAAGTCGTTGTGCAGCTTGATGCAACCCTCCGGCGTCTCCACGTCGATCGAGTCCAGGCCGATTTCGGTCACGTGCGAGTTGAAGTACGCCTTAATCTCGCCGTGCTTGATGCGGTTCTCGATATCCGGCTTGATCCAGTACTTCACGTGCCGGTGCATCTCCGGCCCGCGATGGATGAGCGTCACGCGCGCCCCGTGCCGCCACAGTTCGAGCGCCGCAATCGCCGCCGAGTTCTTCCCGCCAATTACGGCAATGTCCAGCCCGTAATACGGGTGCGGATCGTCGTAGTAGTGGTGAACCTTTTCGAGTTCCTCGCCCGGGATATTCATCATGTTGGGCAGGTCATAGTAGCCGATGGCGATGGCCAGCTTGCGCGCATGCATCGCGCCCGCGCGGCCGAAGCGGTCGACGGTATGCACTGTGAAATTGCCGTCCGCGCCTTCCACTCGCTCCACGGACTGGTACTGGCGAACATCAAGCCGGTAGTGCGCGGCCACCTGGCGGTAATATTCAAGCGCCTCGTTGCGCGTGGGCTTGGCGTTCGGCGAAGGGAAGGGAATGTTGCCGATCTCCAGCAGCTCCGAGGTGGTGAAGAATGTCATGTGCGACGGGTAATGGAACAGCGAGTTGCAGACGCAGCCCTTATCCACCAGCACCACGCGGAAACCGGCCTTCTGGGCGTCAATGGCGCAGGCCAGCCCCGTCGGCCCCGCGCCAATCACCAGCAGGTCGAAGATTGGTTCGGCGGACTCCTCCCGGCCGTCTCGCACTGCAACTGCGTTCCTCATCTCGCTCATGCTACTAGCTTATGGCAACGGCCATGCCTGAGCCCGGCGCAGGAGTGCATGGGCGCACGAAAATCGCGCGGGCAGATTTTTCAAGGGAAGGGAATTGGTGCAGATAGACGTTCAGCCTGTGATCTGATCTCGCGGCGTTTTCTGTTGATTCGCGAACGGCCGCTACGCCGCCGCAGGCTCCGGCTCCGGAGGCGGAGGCGGAATGAGCGGCAGCTCTTCCGCCAGGTCCAGGCCCGCGGCCTGCAGCAGTTTGCTTACGGCCGCAGCATTCAGCCGCGTAGCGTCGAACTCCACGCGCACTGTCCGTGCCGCGGTATCCATCACCAATTGCCGGATGCCGTATACATCGCGCGTGCGCGCCATCGCCATCGCCACCTGGTCGGTGGGCGGCGTGACATAGCGAAACAAAACTTCCAACTGCGTCATAGCTCTGATGATACCAACAGTGGTCAGTAATCAGTGTCAGGGACCAGGGTTCAGTTCTGCCGCGGCCAACAAGTTCTCTATTCTGATCCCTGACGTCTGATCCCTGATCCCTGCTTTCACAGGCTCTTGAGATATTCGCGAATCTCCGGGGTCGACCAGTCCTGCGCGCCGATGAATTTGCGGCGGATGATGCCCTTGCGGTCGATCACGTAAGTTTCGGGCCACATGTCGGTATGGAAGAGTTTGGGCGCCGACTCGCTTGGGTCGCGCACCGTGGTGAAATCGATATGCCGCTGCATCAGGAACTGCGCATAGGCGTCGGGGTCGTCGTCGATACTCACGCCGATGATGGCCAGCTTCGGCATGTCGTGGTGCAGTTGGATCAGCGAAGGAGTCTCCGCGACGCACGGCGCGCACCACGTGGCCCAGAAGTTCAGCAGCACCACCTTGCCCCGGTAATCGGCAAGATGAACCGAACTTACACCATCGTTGACGGTGAAATCCGGAGCAGGCGTGCCGGGCTGCGAAGGCCGCGAGCCGCGATTGCACGCGGCGACAAGAACCACCGGAAGAATGAGAACAGCAGCCAGGCAACGAGGGAACCGCACATTTTTATAATAACGAGAAAGCGAGCGGGAAGATGGCAAACGACAATCCGGGCGGCGGCAAGCCGGGCGAACAAAAAAAATCCGTTCTTGGTCTAGTGGACGAGACCGGCGCGCCTGTGCCCCACGCCGATTGGCGCGAGTATTCGCACTCCGCGCCAGGAACAGTCTTTGCGCAACCCGAGCCGGCCGAACTGATTGCGCTCACGGTCATCGTTCCGGCGCGCAATGAGGAGGCCAGCCTGGGCGATTGTCTGCGCTCGCTCGTCGCCCAATCCGAGGACATCTTCGCCCTCGGCCGCGACTGGGAGCTGATCGTCGTGGACGATCACTCCGCCGATCGCACGGCCGAGATCGCGCGCAGCTTTCCCGGCGTTACGCTCATCACGGCCGGCAAACTCGAGCCCGGCTGGACCGGTAAAACCAACGCCGTATGGACGGCGGCGCGGCAAGCACGCGGCCGCTGGCTGCTGTTCACCGATGCCGACACCATTCATGAGCCCGGCGACCTGCGCCGCGCGATCCACGAAGCGGAGCGGAACAAAGCCGGCATGCTCAGCTACTCGCCGCGCCAACTGGTCAGCGGATTAGCGCAGCGCGTGTTGATGCCGCTGGTATTCTCCGAGCTGGCGCTGGCCTATCCGCCGGCCAAAGTTTCCGATCCCGCCCAGCGCATCGCCGCAGCCAACGGCCAGTTCCTGCTCATCGAGCGTGAAGCCTACCGTCGCATGGGCGGCCACGCCTCCGTCGCAGACAAGGTGCTCGAAGATGTCGAACTGGCCTTCCTGGCCAAGCGCCGGCGCATCGGTCTGCGCTTCCGCTATGCGGCCGACGCCGTCTCCGCGCGCATGTATCGCACCACCGGAGCCATGATCGAGGGCTGGACGAAGAACCTCGCCCTGCTCTTCAATAACGCCCTTGCCACGGCTCTGTGGCGCGCGCTGGATTTTTTACTTCTTTTTGGGCTGCCCATATTGGCGCTCGTACTGTGGGACGCCAAGCTCGCCATGCACTCGGTGGCGTGGCTCAGCGCCGGCTGGATTCTCGCGCTGCTCTGGGTGCGCACCCTGTTCCGTTTCTACGCGCGCGTGGCCAAGTCCAACTTTCCCTTTGTCGATTGCCTCATTGCACCGCTGGGACTGCCGCTGTTTGTCGCCTTGCTCTACAAAAGCTGGTTTCAGCACCGGGTGCTCAAGCGCGTAAGCTGGAAGGGGCGAAGTTACGGCGCGTGAAGATTGCCGATTTTAGGCATTTCTCTGAATCAACAGCCTGATTTTTGTGAAACTGCGACCGTTGAATCGCATCATTCCATAGAGGTTCTGATGATCTTCCTCACCCGGCGAGCAACATTTTCCGCATCGCACTACTACTGGAACGAAGCCTGGCCGCCGGAAAAAAACCAGCAGGTCTTTGGCCGCTGCGCCAATCGCAACGGCCACGGCCACAACTACACGCTCGAAGTCACTGTGGCCGGTGAGCCTGACCCGGTGACCGGTTTTGTGGTCGATCTCAAATGGCTGAAAGATGTGATCGAGCGCCAAGTGCTTGCGGTCTATGATCACAAGCACTTGAATCTGGATACACCGGAATTTGCTCACGAGATTCCGACAACGGAGAACATTGCCGTCGCTGCGTGGCAGCGGCTGGAACCGGCGATTGGCGAAGCAGGCGGTGCGCGGCTCAATCGCATTCGTGTCTACGAAACGCCGGAGATATTCGCCGAATACAGGGGTGAGGCGTGAAGGCATATTTCGGCCGGCGCTATACGCTGAGCGCGAGCCATCGGCTGCATACCGATGCGCTCACGCCCGAAGCCAACCGCGCGGCGTATGGCAAATGCAACAACCCGCACGGCCACGGGCATAATTACATCATCGAAGTGCTGGTCGGCGGCCCTGTGGATGCGGAAACCGGCATGGTGGTGAACCTTGCCGGCCTGGACCGCGTCGTGCAGGAGCGGATCGTCGAGCGCTTCGATCATCGCAACCTGAATGACGATGTGCTTTTTGCAGATGCAGTGCCCACAACCGAGAATTTTTGCCGCGCGCTCTTTGCGCTGGTCAAGAATGCATTGCCGGCCGGCAAGCTCGAGCACATCCGCGTGGAAGAGACCGAGAACAATTTTTTTGAGTATTACGGCGAGTAAGGGGCCCGCACGGGCGAGGAACGGAGGACGGAGACAATGGCGCAACCAATGGTTGTAAGCAAGTCCGCGGGCGGCACTACAGAGGGACTGGGCACCTATACCATGCAGGAGATGTTTCGCGAGATCCTTGCGCGGCTCGGTGAGGACCCCTCGCGCGACGGCTTGCTGGCCACGCCTGACCGCGTTGCCAAATCTCTGGCCTTTTTAACCAAAGGCTACGAACAGGATCCGAAGAAGATTCTGCGCGGCGCACTCTTCGATGTCGAATACGACGAAATGGTGATCGTCAAGGACATCGAGATGTTCTCGCTCTGCGAGCACCACATGCTGCCGTTCTTCGGCAAAGTGCACGTGGCCTACATTCCCAAGGGCAAGGTCATCGGGCTCAGCAAGATTCCCCGTCTGGTTGATATCTTCGCGCGCCGCCTGCAGGTGCAGGAGCGGCTCACGCGGCAGATTGCCGATGCCATCCAGGATGCGATTGCCCCGCTGGGCGTGGGCGTGGTCATCGAGGCGCGGCACCTGTGCATGATGATGCGCGGTATCGAAAAGCAACACTCGTCCACCGTGACCAGCGCCATGGTCGGCTGCTTCCGCGAGAAGGAAACCCGCGCCGAGTTCCTCTCGCTCGTGCGCCCATCCGTGTCTGACGGCATGTGAAGACAGAGCAGCTAAGATGCTTTGCGGTGGTTGCCGCTCGCCTGCAGATAGTGCCTGCGCAACGACTCGGCTGATGCAAGCGCGCGGATGAATTTGCGTTTCTCCACGGCTTGGATCCTCCGCAGCAGCGCTTTATCCGATTCCGTATCCAGCACCGTGTGGGCGATCTCGCCCAGTTGCTGCCAGTCGTGCCAGTCGCCGATCTCGTCTTTCACTTTGCCCAGCGCCGCAATCAGCTTTTCGTCTGCATGCGGAAAAAGCTGCAGAATATACCGCAGCTCCTTTACCTTGAGCCGGAAGGAATGGATATTCCGCGCGTTCAGCCGGGGCCAGCGGCGCAGCTCTTCGATCAAGTCCGATGCAAGCGATCCGTCGCCATCTTCAGACGCCAGTGCGCGTGTGACCTCGATGCGCGCCGGTTTCTTTCCTTCGGCAACCGACTTCACCGTGCGCACGAACTTCTTCAACTGCCGGCGCGCCGCTTTCCGCTGCTGGCTCACTGCGTCCATCAGATCGCTCGCGCCTTGCTGCCGCATGTTTCGCAGATGCTCCGCCAGCCGCGCCAGTGACCCGTTCATTCCATCCTGCGGCATGCCGAGCAGATCCGCCGTCAGCACGTCCATGTCGCGCACGCCGCCCGCTGCCTTGCGCACCGGCTTGATTGTCTTCACCAACTGTTTGGCGGCTTTGCCATTCACCGGCTCGAGCGCTGCCACCACAGCTTCAATGTGGCGCGCGCGCGTGCGCAGCTTATGCACTTCCTCCGGCGCCGGATCACTCGGCAGGCTCTTGAGCAGCTCGCGCATCTGCTCCAGCGGTTTTTCTATGCGGTTGAGCTCCATGGCCTGTCTCCTCTTTAGACTGGCGCTATCGGCAAGCTTTGGCAAGCCGCCGCACCTGCCCATCCGTGGAACTCGCCGAAAACGTTAATGCGAAAAGGTTAAGCCCTGAAGGTTAAGCCCCAAAGGTTAAGCTTGGACCTGAACATTATGAACGGTCTTCTTGTCATTGATAAGCCTTCGGGCATTACCAGCCACGATGTAGTCGATCGCCTGCGCCGCATCACCGGCGAGCGCTCCATCGGGCACCTTGGAACTCTCGACCCCCTCGCCACCGGCGTGCTGCCGCTGCTCTTGGGTAAATTCACGCGTCTGGCTCAGTATTTTTCCACCGCAGAAAAAAGCTACACCGGCGCCATATGCTTCGGCTTTGCCACCGACACTTGGGACGCCGAAGGACAACCTGCCGCACCCGACCGTTGGCCTGAGTTTTCCGGCAGCATCACCCTCGATGGCATCCGCAGCGTTGCCACGCGCTACCACGGCGAGCTTGAGCAGATGCCGCCGCCCTACTCGGCCAAAAAAATCGAAGGCAAGCCGGCCTATAAGCTCGCACGCGCCGGCAAGCCTGTAGAGCTGAAGCCGGCGAAAGTGAACGTTGCCGCCTTTGAAGTCACTGCGCTCGCAGGCCGCGAGGCCAGCTTCGCCATAAGCATCAGCGCCGGCGGCTATGTGCGCTCGGTCGCGCACGAGCTGGGACAGGCGCTCGGTTGCGGCGCGCATCTCACGCAGCTCCGGCGCACGCACGCCGGAGCATTTACGCTCGATGACGCGCACTCGCTCGAAGATCTCCAGCCGCTCACCGGCAATCTCGAAGCGATCGAGAATCTGTGCGTGCATCCGCGCCTATTGTTGCCGCATATGCCTGCCGTCACCGCCAATACCGAAGCCCTGGGCCGCCTGCGCAACGGCGCGCAAGCCAACCTGGCCGAGTTCTCGCAGGCGCCGCTTGTCAAAGTCTTCGCCAGTCAGCGCGAACTGGTCGGCATCGCAAAACGCGTCGCCGGAACGCTCTTTCAGCCGGTAGCAGTTCTACACTGATCACTTGCGCAGCAACGGCCTTAACACCGGCAACAGCGTCGCCGCAATGATCTCCGAACCCTTGGCCGTTGGGTGAATGCCATCATCTTGGATTGTTCCCGGCACATCGACCAGATTTTTGTAGATCATTGCCACCAGCGCCGTGTGATCCCTGGCCGCCAGCGCCGGAAACATTGCGTCGAACGCGTGAATGTAGTCGGTCCCATAGTCGGGCGGCAGCGTGATCCCCGCCAGCAGCACTTTGATATGCGCGTTTTCGAGTGTCTTAATCACCTGGTCGAGGTTGTTGCGCGTATCGGCCAACGGCAGTCCGCGCAAACCATCGTTGCCGCCGAACTCCACGATCACGACCACCGGCTGCAGACGCAGCACCGAAGGCAGCAGCGCAATCGCATCCTTGCTCGTAGCGCCGCTGGTGCCCATGTTGATGACTTTGTAGTGGTAGCCCGCGGTGTTGAGCTTTTTCTGGAGAAAAGCAGGATAGGCCTGCTCCGGAGAAAGGCCGCGGCCGGCCGTAATACTATCGCCAAAGCAGACAAGTATCGGCCGATCCGCAGCGAAAAGCGGAAGCGCAAAAATCAGGATTACGAAGGAAACAATTGCTCTGCGGCGTGCGTACACATTGATAGTGTAAGAGCGCAAATCAGAAAGAGCTGCGTTTGCCATCTCGCTTGCCATCAGGATAGCTCGCCCAGCACCGCGATAGCTGCATATAACCCACAGGATTTCGGGTATTTCGTCATCTTGAGGATATGATGCCCGAAGGAGAGTTTCCCTGAAGGAGAGCTTCCGCGAAGGAGTGTTTTATTGATCGAAGTACGCGAAGCGAAAAAATGGATTCAGAATGGCGCGCGCCGCGTGGAGATCCTCAAGGGGATTTCGCTCACGATTCCTGCAGGGCAATTTGTGGCCATCGTTGGCGCGAGCGGCAGCGGCAAAAGCACGCTGCTCGGTCTGCTCGCCGGCCTCGACACGCCCAGCTCCGGAGAAATCTGGCTCGACGGCGTGCCCATCCACAATCTGGCTGAAGCGGAACTGGCCGAAGTGCGCGGGCGCAAAATCGGCTTCGTCTTTCAGTCCTACCAGCTCATCCAGACGCTAACCGCGCTCGAAAACGTCTTGCTGCCGTATGAGCTAAACCGCGAGGGCAGCGGCATCGCCCGCGCACGGCGTCTGCTCGAAGAGGTCGGCCTCGGTGAGCGCATGGACCACTATCCCGTGCAGCTTTCGGGCGGTGAGCAGCAGCGCGTGG
>JASIJW010000028.1:0-6340 GCA_030050035.1 Acidobacteriaceae bacterium
CAGCGCAGACTGGTCGATGGCGCTGGCATCGCGGCTGGAAATTTCCGGGATGTTTTATCGCGGCCGCGCCATCGGTGGGCTGGGCGCCGGAACCTTCAAGGACTATGTTCCCTACGACAACTATACGGAGATCCAGGGTCTCGATGATGTGGGCGGATGGGGGCAGGTGAAGTGGAGGTTCTCACCGATCGTGGAGGCGAATTTGGCAGCAGGTCAGGACAATGCCTTTGCAGGCGAACTGCGCGATTCCGATTATGCTACCGGTACCGGGCAGAATGTCTACCAAAGCCTGGCGCGAAACCAGACCGCCTACGGCAACTTTATCTACCGTCCGCGCACTTACCTGCTGTTCTCCGCCGAATACCGCCAAATCCGAAGCTGGCCGATTGCAGGATCGGCCAATGTTAACCATATTTTCGGCCTGGCCACGGGATACCTGTTCTGATGAAGCCAACTAGAATGCATGCCCTGGCTCTGCTGATGGCAGCACTCGCCATTCCGGGTTCAGCGCGTTCGCAGAATGTCGATGTGCGCGCGCAGGTCCTGATTGTTCAGACGCATCTCGAGAAAGCCGCTACGCGCACCCAACCGCCCGACGTGGTGTTGTGGCTTGAGCCGCTGGCTCCGCCGGCTTCATTGCGCCCTCCCGCGCCAGGCCGCTTTCGCATGACGCAAAAAAACAAGTCCTTTCAGCCGCACCTGCTGGTTATTCCTCTGGGAAGCACTGTTGTATTCCCCAATCTCGATCCGTTCTTCCACAACGTGTTTTCGCAATTCAACGGCAAGCGCTTTGATCTCGGATTATATGAAGCGGGCAGCACTCGCGATGTCCGCTTCGATCACGAAGGCGTGTCGTATATCTTCTGCAATATTCATCCGGAAATGAGCGCAGTAATCATCACTCTCTCGAGCCCGTGGTATGCCATCTCCAACGGCGGGAATGTTCTGCTGCACGAAGTTCCCGCGGGACTGTATGAAATGCATGTGTGGGCAAGCGGCGCCGATGCGAGGCAACTGGGTGCTCTCACACACAGGGTGCGGATCGGCCCCGGCGCCGGCAGTCTCGGAACGATCTCCATCCAGACCGACGCGAGACCGGCGACGCACAAGAATAAGTTCGGGAATGACTACGAGCCCGACGCCAGCTCCATCTATTAAGGTCGGACGGCGCGACGGAGCGACAAGCTCGACAGCCAGAGCCCCAGGCCGTTCGCAACAAATCGGAGAACCGCTGCGCCATGGAGAAAGCCGCGAGTGGCCAGGTAGGCGGGATATCTCCAAGGCGACCGCTGCAGCCAAGAACGGGCCGCAACTCGATGCTTAGACAAGCGCGCGCACTTCTGCGGGGTCGCAATCGTACCGGGCGACAACGCCCTCCAAAGGATTTTTCGCCGCGTCTCCGGCGACTCTGAAAGGAGGAACTGCAGCAGCCTTCCGTCGCGTGTGCGAGCAGACGTTGCGGCCAGCTGATTTCCTCCGCATGATTCAATCCATAACCGTTGCTCCGCCGGCAGACGTGCGAATTGCTCGCGCAAAGCATCTGGAAGTCGACTGGAGAAGGCCGCCGCGGCCAAAGCGAGGGAGACTATCTGGATCTGCCGGAGGCGCGGCGAGTGCAATGCCTGCCATTCCGTCCAGAAAGCTGCGTCGTCGGCTCGCTCATGAACAAAGGTCGCCAATTCGAGTACGTGATGGACTACTCGTTCGCCCAAAAACAAATCTCGCAACACATGCAGGGCAAAATAACCGAAATAGTCAACGGTGGACAGCGCGGGAAACGAGAGCTCACCGAGTTTCCGTTCGATTCGACGGTTCCAGAATTCGTCCATTTCAGGGAGCGGAATCAGACTAACTGCCGCATTCCACAGGCAATAGTGAACCTCGATGGCCAGCGGCATCTCGGGGTCATACCGATTCTCACCCAGTTTCCATCCGCCAAACCGAATCAAAGCCGGGTGATGATCGGAATTTCGATAATCTTCCGCCGGACCTATGGTTTCGTAACCAACCGATTCCAGCGCCTTTAGAGCCGAAGGCATGTTCTCCCGGGGAGAATAGAAATCGATATCGCCCTGCATTCGGAATTGTGGCGCCTTCACGAAATCAGGCGATTGTGCGAAGCCTTTGAGCACCACATAAGGAACTCCGGCTCCGGCCAGAGCTGCAGCGGCTTCCCGGTAGGTTGCCTGGACGAGCGCAAACCGCTGCTCTGTATCGGCAAGATTCTGCATCAGGCGTTCGCTGACCCAGGACGGAAATCGCCCGGACGACCGGAAGGCTAGAGGCAGGGTCAGACGCATGCCATCGCAATAGCGCAGGACTTCCTGCCATCTGCCATCATCGAGAGAGCGCAGCCTGTCCAGGCAGGCTCCCTGCAACTGCAACGCCTCAAACACGGCGGCCACATTGTCGGAGACCCGTGCCGTGAGAAGCCCGTTGCCAATCAACTGTGCGCGCATCGCTGCGAACCTCGTTTCCCGGCCAGGCGAGGCAGGGGTGCCTCAGGCACGAAGGATTGATTTGGCTGAGCATTGCAAGCGCCGGTATAAACACATGGCTCGCCCAGACTCCCGGATGGTGGCAGATGCCGCAGATATTCCACAATCGACCATATCTCCTCATCGCTGAGGATGCCGCGTGAAGCCGGCATGCCTGAGGGAGATATACCGTTCTCAATGATCCATTTCAGCTGGCCGTCGGTGTACTCCTGGACCTGTTTCGAGGCCAGTGAGGGAATTGGCGGGGATATCTGGCCGGCAAAAGGAACGCCGGTATTCTGGCCGTCGAGGCCGTGACACACAACGCAATACGAATCAAAAGCGGTCTGGCCCTCCCGGGCGATCGCCGGACCGTGACCGAGAGGATTCGTGTCGCTGCGGCCGCCGACCGTGATTTTGTGCTTCAGCCAGGTCATTACAGCCGATTCCCCCCGCCCCGGCTGACTCACGCCGCAGCCAGCAACCAGAAGCGACGCGCCACAGCAAGCGATGATTCCGATCCTGTTTGCTTCTGTGGGCATCCCGCGCAGCGCCGTCCATGCGGCTGGAAATGAGAGTAGAGCCCTTGCGATTCCCAGTTGTCACGCGGATATCACAGCGTCGTAACTTCGCGCCTCATGGTGTCTACCGGTGCGGATCGAACGCGAGTCAGCAGTGTACCGACAGAAGTGATGCAAAAGGGTGACAAGCCCGTAACAAGCCGTCTTCCGGTTGTCGCCATACTCGCCTTCAGCACTCAGAAACGAGGACATATCTGTCGTGAAACCGAGGAATGTAACTTGCAGGAGAATTGGTACCGCTCTCGTTTTCGCGCTCGTACTGTTCGGATTGCGCGCGGATTCTCAGACTCCCGGTACCGGCGCGATTTCCGGGACGGTCTTCGATCCAGCCCATCGTGTTCTCGCTGGAGCAATGGTTACGGCGATCGAGGGCACGACGCAGGTGACGCGCGCCACGAGAACTGATACGCACGGCAATTTTCGGATTCCGCTGTTGCCCCCGGGCGATTACGCTGTAACCATCGCGGCGGACGGATTTCAGCCAAACACGACGCCTTCTGTGCTGGTAACCGCGAGCGAAGTGCGAACTCTCGACGCCACCCTTGCGATCGCCGATGCTAAAACCGTCGTTTCGGTTTCTGCAAATCAGCAGATCGCCGACACCCAGAATTCAGCGTTGGGCGGCCTCGTGGACCACACAACGATCCAGGCTCTGCCCCTCGCGAACCGCAATTACACGCAAATTCTCGGGCTCTCGCCCGGCGTAGTGGTCGACTTGCCAAACCCCGCGGAACTGGGATCGGGAACGCAGAACGTCGCCTCGGATGGAGCGACGCCGACGGCGAACAACATTCAGTTCAACGGTATCGACGCCAATAATCTAGTTGAGAATTCCGCTGCGACTGCGGGGACTTCCGAAGTTGGGACCGCCATTCCTGCGGTTGATACGATTCAGGAATTCCGCGTGCAGACCGCGAACTTCGATGCCGCCTATGGGCGTGGCAGCGGAGCCAACGTCGATCTGGTGAGCCGGAGCGGCAGCAACGCGCTTCATGGCAGCGCATGGGAATTCGTCCGCAACAACAAGTTCAATGCCGACGACTTCTTCTCGAAGCTCGCCGGGCAGCCGCGGCCCGATTTGAAGCAGAATCAGTTTGGCGCGGCCCTGGGCGGGCCCATTCGTAAAGACCGCCTGTTCTTTTTCGGCGCGTATCAGGGCCTGACCGAAGTGAACGGCTTTGGAGATGAGCAGACGGCGATTCTCCCGATGCTGACCTCCGACCGGTCGGCAGGCACACTGGGAGCGCAGTTCTGTCCGGCGGGCAACCTCGATGCAGCGGGACAGCCGGCCACTGGTTACTTCACCTCCGCGGGAGGCACGCAGGTCGCGTGCGACGGATCGAACATTAATCCTGTCGCGCTGGCGATTCTGAATGCCAAGCTCCCAAATGGCCAATTTGCGGTGCCGAGCCCCCAGGTGGCGCTGCCGGCAAGCGGGCCTGATGCATCGGATCAAGTTCCCATGGGGGAATCGACCTTTGCGATTCCCGCGGACTATCGCGAAGATCAGTTCACGGTGGATCTCGATCAGGTGCTGAGTCCGCAAAATACGCTTGCTGGCCGCTTTTTCTATTCGCGTGCGCCGACCACCGAGCCCTTCTCGCCCAACGCAGCGAACGTCCCAGGCTGGGGCACCGACGCGATGAGTCGCAATACCATGTTCGTTCTCTCCGATACTCAGGTCTTCAACAGCGCTCTCGTCAACGTGGCGCGCTTCGGCTACATGCGCTTCGACGGCGTGTCGCATGTGGAGAATCCGCTGTTGGCTGCCACGCTCGGCGAGGGCGTGCCGACCGGCGCGGCAACCGCAACCAGCAATGCGCCGGGGCTCACCGTGGGGGGATTCACAATCGGGGATGCGGGCACGCCCTATCAGTGGCAGGTTACGAACACCTTCGTCTGGCAGGATACGCTAGCGTGGATCCGCGGCCGCCACAGCGTGCGCTTCGGCCTGGAATTCAAGCGCGATGAAGTGGATGAAGAACAACCCTTCAGCATCGACGGGCTGCTTATCATCGCCACCTTCGACGATTTCCTGCTGGGGGAGAGCGCGGCTCAGAATGGCAGCCCGTTTGGACTGAGCAACGTCACCATTAGCAACGCAGGCGGAGGACTTTTCCGGAGAAACGAGCGCTACACCGACTTTGCCGGTTTCACGCAGGATGACATCCGGCTCACGCAGCGGCTCACGATCAATGCCGGGCTGCGCTACGAGATCTTCGGAGCACCTATCGAAACCAACGGCCGCCTCGCCAACTTCAACCTGAGCACAGCGCAGCAGGGGCCGCTGTCCGCGCAGGGCACCTACAGCGGATTCACGCTGCCGGCGAATTTCACAGGCAGCGTTCCTCAAGGAGTCCTGAAAACGCCCTTCGCCGGTTTCTATCGAACTCCACTGGGCGATGCATCGCCGCGGCTCGGATTCGCGTGGCAATTAACGCAGAGGCCGGTCATCGTGCTGCGTGGTGGATACGGAATCTACTACGACCGTCACTCCGGCAATCTGGCGGAGCAAACTATGGATCAGCTGCCATTTGCCAGCCAGCAGTTCGTCTCGGGAGCCGCGAACGGTGCGGCCACTCTCGAGAGCCCATTTGTGCCTCTTATTCCGGCCCCGTCGCAATTCCCCCAATTCGAGCCGCGCACACCTGCATCGACGCCGTTTATCGAAGCCACCAACCCGAACATGCGCGACGGCATGACCCAGGAATACAACCTTAACGTGCAAAACGCACTCTCGGAGAATTGGTTGTTGCAGACCGGGTACGTCGGCACCCAGTCGCAACATCGCTCCGGGCAGTGGGAATTTGATCAGGCGCTGCTGGCCAGTCCCACCAATCCCGTCAATGGCGAGACGAGCAATTCCATTAACAACGTCACGGCCAGGCTGCCATACCAGGGCATCGGCGAAGGATCGCTCTACACCGATTCGATCTTCATCGGCAGTTACAACGCGCTGCAGATAAGCCTGCGGCGGCGCCTGCAGCACGGACTCGAACTCCAGTCCAGCTACACGTGGGCGAAGAATCTGGATGAAGTGAATGGAGAGGTGGGAACCGATGTTTATGAGCTGCAGCTACCGACCAATGATCAGCGCAACCTGCGTAAAGCGTCGTACGGACCGGCCGGCGACGATCGCGATCAGCGCCTGGTGGCCGATTTCAACTGGACGGCGCCGCGCTGGAGGTTCGGTCCTTCGCTCGCGCGACGCGTCTTTTCCGGATGGCAGTTTTCCGGCGTCGGCGTAATCCAGTCGGGAATCCCTCTCAGCGTCTTTGACAG